>NZ_JBHSUM010000094.1:0-15571 GCF_042660605.1 Nitratireductor sp. GCM10026969 | reverse complement strand
GCCACCACCGCCGCCACCTTCGCCACCGCCGGAGCCGCCTCCGTCGCCGCCGCCAAACAGGCTACCGGGATTGGCGCCGCCGCCTATGCCGCCGCCGTCAAAGCTGAGGTCCACACCCCCGCCAACGCCGCCGCCGCCGTCATTGCGATTGTTGAGTGCATTTTGAACCTGGCTGGTCGTGATGGGCGGGCACTGGTCCAACTCGGCAGGGGAAAGCAGGACGGCCCGGTTCCGGGCTACGCAACAAATCGCGTAGTTCTGCTCGGACAGCGGAAGGCACTGCTCCTGGCTGAGGATGGGTCTGACGCTGTTCTGGGCCGAAACGGGCATGATCGGCATCGACAACATGAGCCCAAATGATGCCAGCATCGTCGTGCGAGCATATCTCATTTTCGCGTTTCGCATTTTGTATCTCCCAGAAAGAAAGCGTGCGAAAGAGGCGAGTTTTATACAAATCTCATAATTGAGCGTAAGTTGTCACTTGTTGTGAATTGTTATTCTTAAGGGATGATGCGTAGAACTAGATTTACTTATTGCCAGTTCACGACGGTTTATTGGATATAGTTTCAATATACATTAAGGGGTATTTCAGATCGGTGCAAACGATCCGGATGGAGCAGATCTGAATGCGGTCAATTCCTTTGTTCTGCAAAATGCTCGGAATTCCGGATTACAGCCTGTTACATCGTTTGGGTGGAAAGTCGGTGGGCCATGCATCGATAGGAGTTGCTTAACGATCCAATGCCAAATTAGGACACTGCCCACGAGTGGGGTCCCGAATGAAATTTAATACAATAGCTTTATGCGTGCTCCTCATGGCGAGCACCGGCTGCAGTGATACGACCGGTTCGATTTCCGCCGCATCGGCGGGGACGACTGCCCCGTTGAGCGGGGGGACGCGGATGGAGCTTACCGGCCGCGCTTTTGCGCCTCCGGCATTCCGCCACTTCTGTGCCCGTCAGGCAAGGCTCTGCAGCACCAGCGGAAGCCAGAAGCTGGTCGAGTTGTCCGATTCGCGGCTCGCAGAGCTCAGGAAGGTGAACAATTCGGTGAACCGGCGCATCATCGAGCGATCCGATGTCGCGACGAGCGGGAGGGCCGATGACTGGAGAGTGCCGGCAAAGTACGGCGACTGCGAAGATTACGCCATTCTGAAAAAGGCGGAACTGATAAAGCTCGGCTGGCCTGCCTCGGCGCTCCTTCTGACGGTCGCCCGAAGCGGCGGAGAAGGGCATACGGTGCTCACGGCAAGGACCTCCAGGGGCGACCTTATCCTCGACAATAGAACATCTTCGGTGAAAGACTGGTCGCATACGCCCTACCGATACTTCGCCCGCCAGTCGCAGGAAAACGGCAAGGCTTGGGAACGCATAGGATCCGCCATTCCCATCATTTGATCTTGTGGCCGTCGGCCACGCGGGGAGATTGCTGACGCGTCAGTGGTCCCACGTCTCGATGTCCGTCCCCCAAAGCACTTACAACCGGTTCGCCCGATCAGCCGGGGCGCGCTGTTGAGCGACGAAATCGACGAAGGCGCGGAGCGGCGCCGGCATGAAGCGGCTGGAAAAGTAAAGGCGCGGGCCATCGAAGGCGAGCCACCAGCCGGAAAGGACGGGCACAAGCGTTCCGCGCTCCAGATGCGGATCGAGCCAGTTGCGAAAGGTATAGATCAGTCCGTGCCCGGCGATCGCCATGTCGATGGCCGCCGCCACGCCGCTCGTGCCGACGATCAGGCGTGCGGGGGGATCGATCATCAGCGTTTCGTCCCCCTTTGCGAATTCCCACTCGGTCAACGCTCCGCTTGCAAAGCGCATGCGGATGCAATCGTGCTTCAAGAGATCGCGCGGGTGCTCCGGCACGCCGTGCCTGTTCAGGTAATCCTGTGAAGCGGCCAACGCACCCCACTGGCGTCGCGGGCCGATGGGCACCGCGATCATGTCCTGCGCGAGATGCTCGCCATAACGGATGCCGGCGTCACACCCTGCTGCGGTGATGTCGACGAGCCGGTCGTCGACCATTACTTCGATGTGCACGTCGGGGTGGGCGGCGAGAAACCTGTCGATCAGCGGCGGCAGGATATCCATCATCACCGCGCCCGGCACGTTCAGCTTGAGGCGTCCCCGGACCCGGTTCTGCGAGCTCGCCGCATCGTCCAGCGCCGCCCGGGCCTCCGACATGACCGGTTCCAGGCGCTCGGCAAGCGCGCGCCCCGCGTCCGTGAGTTGCACGCTTCGTGTCGTGCGGACCAGGAGCGGCACGCCCAACCGCTTCTCCAGCCGCGCGATGGTCTCACTCACGGTCGAAGGGGACACGCCCAGCCATCGGGCCGCCGTGCGAAAGCCGCCCGTTCTGGAAACGGCGAGAAAGAGCGACAGGTCATCCAAGGACGCAAACGGATTGCTGTTCGGCATAGCGAACAAGCTATTCGGCTGACCCCTGCTTATCAAGGTGCAGCCGATCAATCATATCAGCGGGGAAAGGAGACCCCGATGAATAACCAATCCCCCGCAGCGGCCGCCGGCCGCTTCACCTTTCCCGGCACGGCGATCTCGGTGAACCGCATGGGCTACGGCGCCATGCAACTGGCCGGGCCGCATGTATTCGGCGAACCCGCCGACCCCGACGAGGCCCGCGCCGTCCTGCGAGAGGCGCTGGAGCTCGGCGTCGACCATATCGACACCAGCGATTTCTATGGCCCCTATGTGACCAATCGTCTGATCCGTGAGGCGCTTTTTCCTTACCCCGAGCATCTAACGCTCGTAACCAAGATCGGCGCTTGGCGCGACGACAAGGGCGACTGGATCCTTGAGCGCGGTCCCGGTTTCCTGCGCAAATCGGTGGAGGATAATCTGGAGCGGCTCGGCCTTGAGCGGATGGCGATCGTCAATTTGCGCATGGGCGGCCCCGATGACGACATTGCCGCGCCGATGAAAGTCATGCGGCAGATGCAGGACGGAGGACTGCTCGACCACATCGGCATCAGCACCGTCAGCGCGACGCAATTGAAGATCGCGCGCGACATTGCCCCGGTGGTCTGCGTGCAGAACCACTATAACCTCGTCCACCGCGATGACGACGCGATGATCGATGCACTGGCCGAAGCCGGCATTGCCTATGTTCCCTATTTCCCGCTGGGCGGCTTTACCCCGCTGCAAGCGGATGAACTGAAACAGGTGGCCGAGGAAATGGGGCAATCGTCGCAAAGCGTCGCCCTCGCCTGGCTGCTCGATCGCAGCCCGAATATCCTGCTCATCCCGGGCACGTCCCGGCGCGCTCACCTGCGCGAGAACGTCGCCGCAGCCGGACTGAGGTTGAGTAAGGAGCACCGGGTCAAGCTGGACGCCATCGCCGCCATGCGCTGATGGGTTCTGGCGATCCGTCGCCCCTCGGGGCGGCACGGTTGCCGGCACCACTGCTCAAGACGGCCGCGCCAGCGCGCGGCCGCAATTTCCCGACCGGGACTTTCGAATATGCGCCTGAAATGCCCGTGGGTAGCCGTGTCGCGCAATAGCGTGGTGGCGGAGAGGAAGGGATTCGAACCCTCGAGACGGTTGCCCGTCTACTCCCTTAGCAGGGGAGCGCCTTCGACCACTCGGCCACCTCTCCAAGACGGGCTGATAAAGGGTAAAGCCGCAGGAGACAAGGCCTTTTCTGCCCTTTCAACGAAAAGGCATTTTGCAGGTTCGTGCAGCGAAAAACGGAACGATGCGATCGCTTTCCTTTCGCGCCAGGCGAGGCTCCGCACCGAACAGCTCGGCCGTGTCGGTATCGCGGTTCGGGTCGGCTTTGAGCTTGCGGATGATCCAGCCGGCCGTCTTGACGTCGGCGATCATCACCGCGAAATCCTCGTCGGCATAGGTGTTGGGGTAGCATGCGGGGCAGCTGTCGCAGCAGACCTGGTTCTTGGCTTCGTGGTGCTCGATCACGGGTTCCTCCGGTCGAGGCCGCAGGCTCTCAGCGGGTGGCAGGGGAAGATGGAGCCGCCGCGCTGGGAGCGGTGCAGAGGCGCCCGGTCCAACGGTTCGACATACCGCTTTCGGATAGGTCCAATTAACCGAGATAAATTGTTAAGGTCCGAAACAATCCGTTGAAATGATGGCAATCGAAGTGGGGGAATCATGCTGCTGATCGAGCGGTTCAGCACGAGCGGTCTTGCGCATTCATATGTCGACGGTCTCGCAGCTGAGGGAATCAACGCGCGCGTTCTGTTTCGCCCGCACAGGGGGCACAATCTCACGCCGTTCCTGGTGGAGCGCATTGCGCCGAACGAGGGCAGGAGGAACGTCGGCCGAGAGCCCAGCAGGGGCCTTGCCGACATGCAGGCGGACTGAAGGCCGGGCTCGAGCAGATCGTCCTGGCGGCGGGCTTTGTCGCCGGCGGCATCATTCACCTTCTTCCAGCACGCGCGCAACCGTCTCGAGGACCTGCTGATTATCCAGGGTCACTTTCTCGCCGGCGGCGTCCGATTCGATCGCCTCTTGTGTGAGGCGGATGGCGGCAACGAGCATCTCGAGAGCCTGGGGACCGGTGGTCATGTCCAGGGCTTCACGCCTGGTTCCCTCGATCAGCTCGACGGTAGCACATGAAGCGGCACCAGCGGCGGCCAGCAGTTTGTTGCGGGTGATTGAGAAATCAGACATGGCTTCCTCCCAGAGCGACCAGGTGCGAGATCGCGATCGCCGTGGCGGCGAGTATACAGCCGATAAGGATCCATTCGGCCAGTGCCAAGCGTCGCGGCTTTGCCTCGCCGGCGCAGGCCTCGGTGCAATCGCATTCGGGGAAGTTGGGGCAGCCGGCGACATAGTTCTCCGGCACGCCGTTTTTACCCGGCCAGCGGCGCTGGCGCTCTATCGCATCAACAACTACGTCAATGGTCCGCCGGACTAGACTACGGCCAGTTGATAGTGGTGTCGCGGCGGAAGCAGTGACACTGTCCTGCAGATCATCTCGGACTTCGACAGTGCACAAATGGCCTTCCGGGTCGGAAACCCGCCACCCATTGGCACCGGCTCGTGGCAAGCTTGGAACGGCTTCTGGCACACCGGGAATATCAATCCGCTGGACAAGGGCGGTGGTGCGATGACCGGCCCAATCGTGTCGCAGCAGGTTAATGATGGCAACAGCTCCGCCTTTCTGAGCACCGGTGAATTTTCCGTAACAGTCGGTGCTAATGCCCCCTTCATCTGGCGCAACTTCTCAGGGCTGATGATCGTCAACAGGCACGACTCGGGGGGATTGCTGTGGGGATTGGCGGCAGGGGGAACGTCCATTTGCTGGGTAGTGTTGGCGACATGCGCGGTGGTGGCTTTACCTTTGCTTCCGCCCAAAATGGGTACGCCTGGCAGAACGGTTCGAGTGCTGGACCATTTGGCTTCATGGGATTCGGACGAGGAACAGTGCATGATGGACTACATTCATGAAGTCGTGGTGGACAACGGCGATCTTGGGAAGCTCTACAAGATCACGGAGACCCTTCTGCCCGGCTCGACGAACGAACCGCGCGTGCTCCATGTGAGCACCCTCGACGAGTCCGAGATCCCGGCACTTGTAGAGATGACGATCAACCCACCACCCACACCACCTGAACCGACCGTTGACGACTTCCGCCGCCCCGTCCAGGCACACCTCGACGCCAAGGCGCAGGAGCGGCAGTACGATGATGCCTTCACGCTCGCCACCTACATCACCAGCACCAATGCGGCCTGGGCGGAGGAGGCGCAGGCATTCGTCGCCTGGCGCGATCAGGTATGGGGTTATGCGCTTGGCGAGTTGGACAAGGTGACGGCGGGCGAGCGCGCGGCGCCGGCCGTGGAAGGCTTCATTGCCGAACTGCCAGCGCTCGAGTGGCCGTCGTAGAGGTCAATCTGATCAAAAGTGTCTTCTGTCAGCCTCATTGCTTAGCCCCTGCTACTGACCCATTTCCAGCCGCCTAGTCACGTATATGTTTTATGTATTCTCTAAATAAGCTTCCAAGCTCTCCATCGCTTCCCCTGTCAACTATAATTCCTCCGGGAAATTCACTAAACGACTCATTATGTTTCCCGTTGCATTTATGATAATAGATCTAGTCTTTTTCTCATAGAACATCCAAAACCACTTGTCTTTCATAGAAACCATACAGTGTTTCTACCACTCACTGGTCTCGCAGAAACATCGTAATTTGATTCCAGGTATATCTCTTCCACGCGTAACTTAGTTTTCCTCGGAACTACGCAGTGATATTTTAATATCAGCTGCTCCCGTCTTAGCGTGCACCCTTCCAGCGTGGCATTGGTTCGAACTTCGTTATTAGGTGCTTCCAGGATCTCCACTATGGCCTTTGCGATCGGCCTGGCCGCTTCATCCACAGTGCATTCCGAGGCATCCGCAGGGCGCGCGAGAAACAGGATGGCAATGGCAAAGGAAAGCAGCACCGCAAGGATGCCTCTCCGCCTGGAAAAATCCATCCACATCACATCTTCCACCTTGCAATCCGCTGTGAACCATCTGGTTGTATAATCCTGTGAAAGTAAGATGACGCCGATGATGCGTAAGAGATAGCCTCAGACATTCAAAGCGCTGCAAAGGGGGGCTTCGCAGGAAGCGCGAAGGCATCGTTGCTTCAAGTTGGCCGCGGCATATTCGTCGATGTCAAACAGAATCGACCCGGCAATCCCCAATCCGAACAGCGAACGCGTGGCCCCTTTGAGGTCCTTGAGGGCGGGGGCACTCCCCACCGCCCCGAAATGCCCGTTTACGATCCCCTCGGCCGCAGTATCGAATGGATGTGCAGAGCCTTTATTTTCCACGATTGTATTCCCCCTCGATTTCATCAAACCTTATTCTGCGGCCAAGAAAAAAATACACGGTATCTGCACAATAGCCGTCAATGCTAAAGCCACACAAAACAATACCCCCCCCGACATAATGAATGCGGTTGAATTCGTTGGAATAGGAACAAGCTTTTTTCTAGAATCTGGGTTGTCCGCAAACCAAGAAATATCTGTCGATAACCCAAAATCACTCATGCGTGATGAGATAAAATAAAACATGAAAGAACCAAAAATAGACAATATTCCAAAGTATAAATACATTGCGCTTTTATCTGATACATAAATCTTGTCATTTGATGTTATTGCCAAATAGTTGTTTATAATCACCCAGGATGAGACCATAAATAGTTGAATAACAACGCCACCCACATAGGCCTCCGCAAATTCTGGTTTATTCTCCAAAAGGTAGACGTAGTCAGCCTTAAATCTCTCCGCGATCGCAAAGAATATTTCCTTGTTGGAAGCGATCGCCAGCCAATCATGGGGAAGAAGAACGATCGCAAATGGCAACAGGAGAAGAATGGAAACCCATTTCATGATGGGCATATTGTGGCGAAATGCGTAGTGGAGAATGAATACGAACTCGGCATTCTTCTCACGGAATGCTTGGACCGCGCTGCATATCATGCCGCCGTTCCTGTGTTCACCGCTGAAATCCCCCTAGGTGGCATCGACTGCGAGATAAGCCATTTTGCCCGCGCCCGATTATGAATAATCGACCTCAGTCATGAAATCCCGCGGTCCGCTATCAGGGTGGCCTGGTGGTTGACCGAATGTGGCTTCGCAGTAAAGGTAGCCGGGAGGCAAGATGATGAGGCATCGCCGCTTCAAGTTGGGACCTTGCCGACCCGACAGATTTTGAGTCGATCTTCACCATCACGAAACCCCGCGATGCGGTCCATCCAAGCAAACAAACGAAGAGCCCCAGCCGTTAAAGGCCCGAAGAGACAGGCGTACAATATCCGCCAGTCTCGACGCGAAACCTTACCTTCAGTGTCGACGCTACAATTTTGGGATGTATATGTCGATAGAATTTCAAGTCTAGATCCGCCAAATGGGATCTGACCAAGCCGGAAGTGCACGATAAAAGATCCAACATGCGGAGCGCGCTGCGGATCAACGGTGGCAAGATCAGCTGTGCCGGCTGACTCGCCTGCTACGGGCGCGCCGCGCTCGTCTTGGCCAGTTACGGCACCAGCAAGGCGGAAATCGAGCGCTTCCAGCGTGAGCATCCCGACGCCGGGCCGGTGCGGCATCATTGGCGAACGCACGCGCATGGCGCTGCACAAGGCGCTGAATGGCGCCAATCCCTACGAGGAGCGTGTGCCCGTTCCCGTCGTGCCGCACTAAATTTAGGTCGAGGACGAGGTGAAGAAGAGGACGGGTTTGTGGGGCGCGCTGACGGCCTTTCTCGGCAGCGGCGGCGCCGGCGCTGCTCGGTGCGGACAGGAAGACGGTGCTCGCCTTCGGAGGGTCTGTGAGGTCCAGGAAGCGACGGCACGCGATCTGATACACATCGGCCACCGGCTTGAAGCGGTCGAGAAGGAAGTGACGGCGATCCGACCGACTAGCGAAGAGTACCGTCAGATGCGGGAGCGCGTTCGGGGCGCCGGCACATTCGGCTACTGGTTGTTTCGGATCGGCGGCGTCGTACTGTCTGCCGCTGCGGGCTTTGGTGCTGCTTACACCTGGCTGACCGGGCGGCTCCGCCTTAGGTCGCACCTCCAATATGGTCGAGAAGATCACCACGCCCCGGTGGCTCCGGCCGGCGGGGCCTTTTTGCTGCTCGTGCTTTTCAAGTCCCGGCGGCATTCGCGGCGGCTCGACGGGCTGATCTGCTCAAAGCCTGAGCTCTCGGACAACGTCATCACGGTTCCACCATGCACTTTTTACGTAGGAGCAGTGCCACTCATTGTTGATTGGTCTGTTGCATGAAGGGGTTCATACTATGACTGGAGATCGGGAGATGCCGGCGAGGCAGCAGGCCCCGCGACGCGACACGCTTCGGACGATCTCTACAACGCCTGGGCGGGGAATGTTCAGGAGATGCGTCGATGCGCATACTCGCCTTATCACTCACAGCATTCATTCTGTCGCTATCCAGTGCCGCGATGGCAGAGCAGTCTGTCGGAAAGGTGGCAAGGTTTGAGAGCAATCCTAAAGCATTGGTCATTGTTACCGGTGAAAGCTTCAGGATTCCCGATGGCCTCGCGAATACCAAAGTTGCTGCCGGTGATATCGTCTCGGTGACTTGGGTCTCGGACGGGACGGAACGTGTAGCAACCAGGATTATAAAGCGCTCTCTGGCCCACGAAGACTAGTTGAGTCATCTCGAACATGATTCCTCCCGCTAGCCCGGTCACCTTGGCCGGGCTTTTTGCTTTTACGATCGCTTCCGGACCTTAAGAGACCGGCCCGACTGACCCTTGAATAGAAGAGGGTCCGTCCGAAGCTTTCACTTGAAGGTCCCGAAGCCGAGACCCGACGCAGGGCTGCTTCGAAAGAGCGGAAGGTGATCTGGAAGGACGAGTTGGGCTAATCAACTGACATGCTTGGGCAGCGAAGCCAAGAGCGCCGTCGCCAGTGAGAGGCCCAGGCCAGAATAAGCAGCCGGCATAAGGCGCTGCGGGCCGGGCGGGAGTGGGCGGCAGAGTTGTGAGTACCGCCTTTAGGCAACGTGGTTACTCCACCATTCCGTAATGGGGTGGTGGGGTTGGTTTAGTGAAGAATAAAAGTCGCGATCACAGCAAAGACCGAGACGATGATGATGCCCAGCATCGTGAGGGACCAAATAGTCAAATCTCGCTCGGAATCACGTGCCTCTTTGACTTTTTGCACCCGTTCATCCGTCTCTTCGACGCGTGGTTGAACGTCCTGCGGGTCGCCTTGCGGGAATTTTATATCGGAAGAAGAAGACATGGTGCTCCTCAAAACTGGACGGGAGCACTCAAACCTTCTAGTGGATCGAACGAACTCTCAGTCGCTGGTTGTCGTGTTATTGCCCAACGATCAGCGAACTATATCACATCGGAGGCTTGGCGTCTGTAAATCCGCCGGCCGGCAGGCATGAAGAGAGAGCATCGGGCAGTAGCTCTTCAAGATGCCATCATGGCGGAAGTTATGCTGATCATCAGGATTAGCAGCGCGATGCCGATCAGGATGTACGCCAAGACGTTCATGCGCACTCAGTTTGTTGGAGTAAGGTGTCGGGGCTGGAACCACCAATAGCCTAGCCTGTTCCAAACGCGGTGATTTCCTTCTGAAGGCCGAGAGCCGGAGTTGTTGCCTGACATGGCACCGACGCTGGCTCGCACTTTCGGGACGCTCCACTTGCTTCGCCCGGGTGGGGTCTATTTTATTGCTCATCCGGCTCAAATCAGGCGGCAACCGCGGCGGCTCGGCTATGTTGCAGACCGGGCAAGGACATCCCGCACCGCACTCGCATTCATCAGGCCATGAAAGCCGCGAATGGTTCTCGCACACCCACCTGCTGCCCTTGCAGACAGGGCACTTCTCATCGTTTGGTTCGGGCGCGCGGGTCGTCTTCATTTCAGGCCATGAGGCTCCACGATGCCCTCGTGGAGGAGATCGATCACCTCCCCGGGCCTCGTGCTCGTCGAGCCCCGTCAGCGGGCCCTCCGTTACGACGGTCGCTCCGCTCGCGATCTCATAGACCTCCCACAGACCGTCGCTGTCCTGGTGCCGGGCAAACCGGAATCCGCCCTCTATGAAGGTGTTGAGTGTGGAAACGAGCCGTAGGACATCCTCTCTGTCGATCAGATACCGGTCTCGACTGTCATGTGTGACGAACGAGAGAATGCCGACCAAATCGCCGTTGTATGGCTCAATGTCCACTTCGAAATCGAAGCTATCGGGGATCTTGAACTCCGGCATGGCAGTGCTCCTCACTAGAGCGGCTCACCGTTCGAGCTCACGCTCTGCCGATGTAGCGCTCACCGGCCGACCTGTGCTCGCCGCAAAACCATTTTGACGGCTGATCCTTGCCGCGCGAAAAGCCGAAACTTCCCCATGCGGTGCAGTCCGGATGCTCGCAATAATGCTCGACGATGCCGGCCGGCGTGACGGAGGAGGGCATTTCCTTGCCGCTGACCTCATGATGCTCTTCGGAGGTGACCGCGATCCAATCACGCTCAAATTCCGATGCACGCGCTGCCGCCCCAAGACGCGCATCTCGCTCGTCGAGGTCGATTGGGATCGGCCTCCGCGCGTTTCGATCGACAAGCCGATCTTTAAGCAAAGGCGCGTGGTCGGTTGAATGCAACAATGGCTGAAGTGACATGCCGCTCACCATCCGCACGATTGGTGACGTCATCGACGACGACTGTACCCTCACGGCCTATTGCTACCGTTTCGGCTGCAACCATCGGGCCGAGCTCGATCTCACCGCGCTCGCCGCTCGCCTGGGGCGCGACCAGGGCTGGATGCACGATCTGGTGCCGAAACTCTGCTGTTCAATGTGCGGAAGCAAGGACATCGGTTTGCGGCTTACACCGCCGGCGGGAGCTCCCGGCCGACCCTACGTACCTGGAAACCGGCGGTAGCTCTGATAGCTATCGAAGAACTTTCGGGTCGCTGCGGATGCAGTTCGCGTGTCAAAACACCGGCGGCTACTGGACATGGTAGCTGACATCTCAAGACACTGATTTTTAAGGGAAATATGCTTTAACGCAGTCCAACTATGGTTTTCCGGAACAATGCGTGAACAACAGGGGACTCGCAAAAAATCCGCAAAGTGCCTCAGAACGGCTGCAGACCACCTGGACATGCGAATATGAAATTATTGGGATTTTCAGGAAAGTGGCGGGTCGGTGTCTCGCCCTTATTAGCAGGGGAGCGCCTTCGACCACTCGGCCACCTCTCCAAGACGGGCTGAGAAAAGCGGCGGCACAATCAACACGCCATCTGCACCATCCGCAACAAGACGGGCGAATCGCGGACCGCGGTTCGGCGAGCGGCGCGCCCGTGTGCGCCGCTCGTTTCCAGATCCGGCGCGAATCGACAGATGGGGTGTCGGGCGATTCCCCGCAAGCCGGTGCATGATTCGCCCGGCCAGAGCGGCCGGCCGGGCCGAAGAGCGCGCGATTTCCGCCCGTATTTGCCTCAAAACCATACGGTATTGTTAACGGTTGGCTAACGCGGCGGCCACAATCGTGGCTTTTGTGCAACAGGTCCTTTCGATAGCGCGGAACCGGCGGCTTTGGCGCGCCGAACGCGGTTGATCCCCATCGAACGGTGAGTAATGTCGGCTGCGGAGAAGGGGCGCTGCTGGCGCAACTTTTTCGACCAGTGGGGATGGGGCAGGGAACGCTGTCCTTCAGCAATTATACCCAGACCCGTTTTTTAGAACTTTGACTGGAGGTCAGAAAATGAAAATCAAGAGCCTTCTTATTGGCTCCGCGGCCGCCACGGTCGCCGCGACCGGCGCCGCCCAGGCGGCCGACGCCATCTTCGTTCCGGAGCCGGAGCCGATGGAGTATGTGCGCGTCTGTGACGTCTACGGCGCGGGCTTCTTCTACATCCCCGGCACCGAGACCTGCCTGCGCATCAGCGGCATGATGCGTTACCAGATCGGCTACTCCGACGGCGACCTGGGTGACACCGAAGGTTGGCGCAAGTATGCGCGTGCCGAGGTGAACTTCGACGCGCGTTCGGAGACCGAGTACGGCACCCTGGGTGCTTACATCCGTCTTCGCGCCCAGAGCCAGCCGGCAGGCCTGCCGACCGCATTCCCCGGCCTGAACGAGGGTGATGCTTATTCGAGTGCCGGCGTCGGCGGCTATGCTCGTCTGCAGCACGGCATCATCTCGCTGGGCGGCCTGTCCATGGGTGTCAAGGACTCGATCTGGGATACCGGTCTTTCCGGTGAGCAGGATGTCGGCTTCTTCCCCTATGACCGCGTCCACTTCATGCAGTACGACTTCGCGGGCGCCAACGGCTTCAACGCGTCGATCGTGCTCGAAGAGGCTGACAACGACTACGACTACACGCCGAACGTTGTCGGTAAGCTCGGCATCACCCAGGGCTGGGGCAGCTTCGACCTGTACGGTGCCTACGACGCCACGGCCGAAGAGTTCGCCGTCAAGGGTATCCTGCAGGCCAACCTGACCGAGCGTCTGTTCGCGGGCCTGATGGGTCAGTATGAGAGCGGCATCAGCTACTACTCGGTCAACCCGTTCGACGGCATCGCCAGCACCGGTCTGCCGTTCCACGTCGGTGCCGAATGGTCCGCCGCTGCCGAGATCGGCTACCACTTCACGCCGAAGCTGTCCGCTTCGCTCGGTGGCAGCTACTACAGCGAGCTCGGCCACGGTATCGCCCTCGTCGATGTCGACGCCTACAACATCGGCACGACGATCGACTACGAGATCGTTCAGGACTTCAACGCGAAGCTGTCGGTCAACTACGCGTCGTTCGACACGCCGGCTGGCGACTTCGACCAGTGGCACGGCTTCCTGCGCTTCCAGCGCAACTTCTAATCTCGGTTAGAAGAGAGCTATCGGAAACCCGGCGGGCCTTGCCCGCCGGGTTTTCTTTTTGAGTGAGGGACGGTTTGGTCGGTCCGGGTGGCGGACAGCCATCCGCCTGATTCCAGATGGTTTCGGGCGGAAACACCATCTATCGGCCCGGAAATGTTTAAGCGCAACGCGCTCACATTCCCTCGCGATGCGCTTCATCTTTCTATCTTTGCCGGGTTTGTGTGACAGCAAGCGATACCAGAGGCCTTCACTTTTGATCGTCGGTGCCGCGCCGGCGTTCAGGCATGGGTCCTCGGGTCAAGCCCGAGGATGACGACGGCAGGGGCGTTTGCGTCAGTCGCCAATGTCGGGGATTTGCGGAGACCTCTCCACTTCGTCATCCTCGGGCTTGACTCGAGGACCCATGCCGGAACTGTGCCATGGGTAAAACGGTCGAATCCAAGCAACCTCGGCACGATGCCGCTTGTCCGCAAAAATGCTACCGTACGCCCCGACGCTCCGCCCGGGCGATGAAACCGGCGATGCGCCGGGGCAGGTCCGCGGTTTCCAGAAGCGGTGCGTGCCCCTGGCCGTCGACCTCGATCGCTTCCAGCGCGGGGTGCCGGCGCGCCATCTCCGCGAACGTCTCGCGCGACAGGAGCCCGGAATTGGCGCCGCGGATCGCCAGGAGCGGAATGCGCGCAAGCCCTACGAATCGCGGCCAGGCGGTCGCCATCGGGCGGCTGAAGTCGATCTTCTGCAGCGTCTTGACGAGCCGGCGGTCATAGTCAGGAACCGGCCTGCCGTTCTCGATGCGGTAAAGCGTGTGCGTGTGCCGCTCCCAGTCGGCCTCCGTGAGTGCGGGAAAGGCCTGCCCGTGGACGGATTTTTGCAATCGCACGGCCTCTTCGAAGCTCTCCGGACGGGGCGCGTTCACGAGATAGCTGCGGATATGCGCGAGCCCCGCGCCCTCGATGACCGGACCGATATCGTTGAGCACCGCGGCCTTGAGTGCGGCTGGCCGCGACGCGGCGAGCGCCATGATGATCAGCCCACCCCGCGAGGTGCCGATGAAGGCGGCGTGCGCAATGCCGAGCACGGTGAGCCCGGCGGCGATATCCTCCGCCTCGACCGTGACCGTGTAGTTGCGCCAGTCCGGATCGCGCTCCGACCGGCCCCGCCCGCGATAGTCGAAGGCCACCACCTTGCGCGGCCGTTTGGCATCCTGCGAGAGCGCGAGCGCCAGCTCGTGGAACTCCCGTGCGTTGCGCGAAAGGCCCGGCAGGCACACGACGGGCAGGGCATCCTCGTGCAGGTCCCGGCCGTAAATGCGTGCGTGCAGCCTCAGCCCGTTGCCGGAGGTATAGAAGAAGTCCCTGAAGTCGTCCCCCACCGTTTCTCCCTCAGCGCCCGCGCGTCAGATCCTTCTCGACCTCCATACGGCCGGTGAGCCGCATTTTATAGAATTGATAGTTCTCCATCACCCGCTGGACATAATGGCGGGTTTCGGTGAAAGGGATGCGCTCGATCCAGTCCACAACCTCTTCGATCGGACGGTCGCGCGGATCGCCATAGCGCTCGACCCACTGTCGCGCGCGGCTCGGGCCGGCATTGTAGCCGATGAATGTGAGGATGTAGGAGCCGTCGAACCGGGCGAGTTGCTCGCCGAGATAGGCCGCGCCGAGCGTTGCGTTGTAGGCGGCGTCCGAGGTCAGCCGGGGGGCGGAATAGGGCAGGCCGCTCTTCTTCGCCATCTCGCGGGCCGTTGCCGGCATGAGTTGCAGGAGGCCCCGCGCGCCGGCGCCGGAGACGGCACCGACGTTGAACTCGCTCTCCTGCCTGGCGATCGCGTAGGCAAGCGCCTTGCCGGCCGCCGAGATGGTGGCGGTGGCGGGAATCGCGCCCACCGGATGTGCCAGCGTTCCGATCTCCAGCCCGCGTGCGGCGGCGAGCTTGCCGATGCGCAGGGCCATGTAGTGGTTGCCGTGGCGTTCCGCCATTGCCGACAGGAGGGTGAGCTCGCCCGTGCCGGGAAGGGCCTCCGCCAGGTCGCGATAAAGGATGTGGGCGCGCCATTCGTGGTCGGCCTGCTCCAGGCGCCTGATCGCCTGCACCGCCTCGCGCGAGGCGAAACGGGCACGTTCCCTGAAGGAGGGCTCGGACTGGTCGGTGGCGATGGTCCGGCTGCCGAGCTTCGCCGCCGCAAGCTGGCCGTAGAAGGCCGTTCCGTGGGCCGCGGCGCGCTCATAATGGTCCCCCGCCTCGCCGGGCCCGCCCGCTTCC
>NZ_JBHSUM010000093.1:0-15594 GCF_042660605.1 Nitratireductor sp. GCM10026969 | reverse complement strand
ATCGTGCCGTGCCACCGCATCATGGTCGCCGGCGGCAGGCTGGGCGGCTTCTCCGCGCCCGGCGGCACCACCACCAAGCGCAGGATGCTGGCGCTGGAGCGCGCCGTTCCCCCCGATGCCGAGCCCGCCCAGGCTTCTTTCGGCTTCTGATCTGCACGAGCGCCGGGCTGCACCCTTGCACACTGATTCGCGCGCGCCATAATGGGCGGCGGGCTGATTCGCCCGCGCCGCCAGTACTTCCGCGTGTGCTGCCGCGTTTTCGGCATTGATCACGGCACGTCCGCTCAGGGGCCGGACGATGCCGAGCAGCCAGGGGGAAGATATGCATCATATCCGGGAAGACTGCATCAAATCACGCCTGACCGAGCGCGCCCATCTCACGCTCGCCGTCGAGAAGCTGATGGAAAGAGGCGTTCCCGAAGAACTCATTCCGGTCCACCTCGCCCGCGTCTTCTACGTCGACATGGACGAGCTCAACGCCGTGCTGGAAAAGATGCGGACCATGAAGGAAGCGGGCGAGAAAAGACCGTTGCGCGCCGTCGCCTGAGGCTCGCCCCTACCTTCGGCGGCGCCGTCAGCGCCCGAGCATCGGCACATGGCCGGGGTCGGCCTCCACCCTTTTCAGCCAGGCAGAGACTGCAGGGAAATCCGAAAGGGTGAAGCCGCCGACATCCGCATCGTGCGTGTAGGCGTAGAGCGCGATGTCGGCAACACTGAGAGTCTCGCCCGCCAGGAAAGGCGTGCGTGACAACTGCCGCTCCAGGACGCCCAGCGCCCTGTTGCCGCCCTCGAGCGTTTGCGCCATCCGCTCGGGCGTGGCCATCGCCGCCCGCTCGGGATAGGTGATCAGCGACCGCCGCACCGCAATGTTCGGCTCATGGCTGTACTGCTCGAAGAAAAGCCACTGATAAACCACCGCGCGCGCAAAGGCATCACCGGGCAGAAAGCGCGTCCCCTCGGCCAGATAGAGCAGGATGGCGTTGGATTCGGAAAGGAACCGCCCGTCGTCGAGTTCGAGCACCGGCACCTTGCCGTTCGGATTCCTGGCCAGGAATGCCGCCTGCCTGGTCGTCCCGTCACGCGAACTGGTTTCGACATGGGTATAGGGGATGCCGAGCTTGGCCAAAAGCAGCCGCGGCTTGTAGCAGTTGCCGCTGTCCGTCATCCCGTAAAGCTTCATTACACCCTCCGTAACGCCTGTGCGATAGCGTGGGTGGTCTCCCCGCACCAATGAATAATCCTGCAGGAAGCATCAATGGGATTGTTCGCAAGCCGCTCAGGCGGGACGGCCTCCGCGGTCGGAAAACAGCGACACCACCTTGTCGTCCGGCGCGGCGAACCGGTCGAGGCTCACCGGCTCGGTATCGAAGATCGTCCCGGCGAGCCGGGCCGGCCGGAGCAGGTCTCCGGAGACGAAGTCGGCGCCTACCTCCAGCGCCACGTGCAGGTGGGATGGCGATTCGATGCCCTCGGCAAGGACCTGCTTGCCCTCGCGCCGAAGCGCGTCGACCAGGGTGGAAAGGAGCCGCGCCGCGATCGGAACCTCGGCGATGCGCTGGAACCACAGTCCGTTCAGGCTGACCACGTCGGGATCGAGGTCGCGCACGCGCGAAAGCGTCGCATCATCGACGCCGAAATCCGCGACCGCTACACCCAACCGGTGACGGCGCAGGCAAGCAGCGAGTTCAAGCTGGACGGTACCCTCGGCGTCATCGTCCACTTCCCAGAAGACGAGCATCGGATCCAGCCCCATCTGGTCCAGGCATTCGGCGGCCGCGTCCACGTGATCCAGGATGGACTCCAGATCGGGCCCCGCAAAAGGCGGTCGGCCCAGAAAGAGCGGCAGATCCTCCGCATCGGCGTTATAATAGTTGCGCAGGTGAAGCATGCGACACAGACAGGAAATGAACCAGCGGTCCTGCCCCGGCACGTCCTCCAGGAAGACGGAGTGCGCCACGGGCTCTCCGTCGCGGAAGATGCCGGTCAGCGCCTTGACGCCGCACGGAAGCAGGCCGGCATCCGTGCGCCGCAGAACCGGCCGGTAGAGCGTCTTCAGGAAATACGGTCCGTAGCGTCCGGTCTCGATCCCCACCTCATCGACCAGAATCGCATCCTCGATGCGCTCGGCGAGACTGCCCCCCTTGCTCATGGATCAGTCTCCGCGCCCCGCACGGCATGCCCGAGCGGCGACAATCTTCGGATCGAAGCAGCGAAACACCGACACCTTCCCTGTTGTTCTATCTATTGAATATTCGACAATGTCCCCGAAACTGCCACGAGAAGGATTGATCGCGCGTTAACGGGCCCATGAAGGCGGTGCCAGCCTTGCGATTCCCCGCGCAATACGCCAATAAGGCCCCTGTGCTCGCCGTGCCGAGAAAACGAAAATTCCCATAGGAGCGATCCTGCCATGGCCTTCCTCGCCGATGCCCTTTCACGTGTGAAACCTTCCGCCACCATCGCCGTGACCCAGAAGGCGCGCGAGCTGAAGGAGCAGGGCCGCGACGTCATCGGCCTGGGCGCGGGCGAACCCGATTTCGACACGCCGGAGAACATCAAGAAAGCGGCGATCGACGCCATCAATCGCGGCGAGACCAAGTATCCGCCTGTCTCCGGCATCCAGCCCCTGCGCGAGGCGGTCGCCGCCAAGTTCAAGCGTGAGAACAATCTCGACTACGACTGGAAACAGGCGATCGTCGGCACCGGGGGCAAGCAGATCCTCTTCAACGCCTTCATGGCCACGCTCAACCCCGGCGACGAGGTGGTCATCCCTACCCCTTACTGGGTCAGCTACCCGGAGATGGTGGCGATCTGCGGCGGCGAGACAGTTCTTGCCGAAACCCGACTGGAGGACAGCTTCAAGCTGCAGCCGGAAGCGCTGGAGAAGGCGATCACACCCAGAACCAAATGGCTCATCATGAACTCGCCGTCCAATCCCTCGGGCGCGGCTTATACGGGCGGGGAATTGAAGGCGCTGGCGGAGGTGCTCCTGCGGCATCCCCATGTCTGGGTGCTGACCGACGATATGTACGAGCACCTGACCTACGGCGATTTCACCTTCCGCACCATCGCCGAGGTGGAGCCGCGCCTTTATGAGCGCACGCTGACCATGAACGGCGTCTCCAAGGCCTACGCCATGACCGGCTGGCGCATCGGCTATGCGGCAGGTCCGATCGAACTCATCAAGGCGATGGATACCATCCAGGGCCAACAGACCTCGGGTGCCGCGACCATCAGCCAATGGGCCGCGCTGGAAGCGCTCACCGGACCGCAGGACTTCATCCCGCGCAACCAGAAAATCTTCCAGGGCCGCCGCGATCTCGTGGTCTCGATGCTCAACCAGGCGAACGGCATCGACTGCCCGGTGCCCGAAGGCGCTTTCTACGTCTATCCCTCCTGCGCTGGCACGATCGGCAAAAAGGCGCCCTCCGGCAAGGTGATTGAGAGCGATGCCGATTTCGTAACCGAGCTCCTGGAGGCGGAGGGCGTGGCCGTGGTGCATGGCTCGGCCTTCGGGCTGGGGCCGAACTTCCGCATCTCCTACGCTACGTCCGAGGCCCAGCTGGAAGAAGCCTGCAAACGCATCCAGCGCTTCACCGCCGAATTAAAGTAGCCGCTGACCGCAGACGGATGCATCAGGCGCGCCCGCCTTCGCGCGTCATCCCGGCCAAGGGAGCGCAAGCGACCGCGAGCCGGGATCCATTCCGGAACGGTTTGCGCCGGGCCAAAGCATCACGGAATGAACCCGGATAGCCTCCGCCGACGCGCTGGCCTACGGAACGACACGCGGCGGGCGGTGGGCCGGATCCGGCGTTCGATCCGGCCGCCGGCCGAGATGCCTTGCGCTGGTGTGTGGTCGCACCGCCGCTGGTGCATTCTTAAGTCGCTGCCGGTTTTTGGGTGCGGCGCAGCATTCGTTCACCTGACTTAAAGGATTGCTCGTTTCTTCTTACCCGGGGGTTCATAGGGATATTGGGGGCGGCCAATGAAGATTCTTTCCACGATAAGAAGCCACGGGGGTCCGGTCTACGCCGCGATCCAGGGGCTCTTGCTGACGGCAACCGGTGCGGCGGCTCTGTCGACGGCCCTTGCGTGGCAGGAGATCGCAGCGTCGTGGCTGATGCCGGCCGCCGCGGCCGCATCGGCCGCAGGGAGCGGCCTGCTCGCCTATCTGCGTCGGGCAGTCACCCACCGCCTCGACCAAGCGGAAACGGCCGAGGCGAAGATGCAGAAGCTCATCGACACGGACCTGATGACCGGGACCATGATGCGCCACGTGTTTCTCGAGGCGCTCAATGAAAGTGTCGGGACGCTGACGCGTCACCGCAAGGTCACCCTGCTTCTCGTCGACCTCGACCATTTCAAGCGGCTGAACGACAGCTTCGGCCACCATTTCGGAGACAAGGCGCTGGCGCATTTCGCCGAATGCATGCGCGCCAGCTTCTCGGATTGCGATGTCGGCCGGCTCGGCGGCGACGAGTTCGGCATCATCATGCCCGGCAACGAGTTGAAACGGGCTGAAAGGCGCGCGCGACACCTGATCGAGAAGCTGGGCGCCGGCGTCGTTCACGAAGGGTCGGTAATCCCGCTGAGCGCATCGATCGGCATCGCCGCGGCGCCCCAGCACGCCACCACCGCCAAGGAATTGATGATCCTCGCCGACCTGGCCCTTTACGAAAGCAAGAGCGGCGGCCGCAGCAAGGCCACGCCGTTCGACGGAGAAATGCTCTCGGAGAAGCGCCACCGGCGCTACGTCGAGCGTGAATTGCGGGCGGCGATCTATTTGAACGAGCTCGAGCTGCACTACCAGCCCGTAACCGACGCCGCCCGCTCCGCCATGGCCGTGGAGGGGCTGGTGCGCTGGCGCCATCCCTTGCGCGGCATGATCTCGCCGGCCGACTTCATTCCGACCGCCGAGCGATCGAACCTCATCGACCAGCTCGGCGAATGGGTCTTCCGCCGCGCGTGCAAGGATGCGCCGAGCATGCCGGACCGGCGCATCAGCATCAATGTCTCCGGCGAGCAGCTCAAGCGCGACGAGGTCGTCTCCATGATGCGTCGCGTCCTTCATGAAACGGGATGCAGCGCCGAGCGCTTCGTGCTTGAAATCACCGAAACCGTGGCGACGGCGGCCAGTCCGGAGGTCATCGGCCGCATCGAAGCGTTGCGCAAGATGGGGTTCAGGATCGCTCTCGACGATTTCGGCACAGGCCATTGCGGCTTCAACTATATCAAGACTCTGCCGATCGACTGCATCAAGATCGACCGCAGCTATATCCGCAATCTCGGCAGCGACGGCATCGCCCAGGTCTTCGTTTCCGCGCTCGCCCAGATCGCCCGCATCCAGGGCCTGACCATCGTCGCCGAGGGGATCGAGACCGAAGCGGAGTTCGAGTTCGCGCGAGCGGCTGGATGTACACGCTTCCAAGGTTTTCTGTTCGGAAGGCCCGAGCGTTTCATCTTGCCCGGCGATGGAAAAGGAGCGCTTCTGGTCGCCTGATCCATAGACCGGGTCCGGTGGCTTTTCCCTCCGCCCTACGCCTTCCCCCTTGCCCGGCAGCCAAACCCGTGTGACGATACCGTGACGGCGGACGACCGGAGGTCTCCGCCGGCGCGACGGCCGCCCCAGGCCGGCCGCCGCTCGTGGGAGGACGCGTGAGAGGAGGTCGGCAAATCATGGGAGCACGCGCAGGAGAAAGGCACACCGGGCCGAAGTGCATCGCCATCCTCGGCCCCTTGGAAAGCGGCAAGACCACACTTTTCAACGCGATCCTGGCCCGGGCGACCGAAACGGACCAAGCCGCCGGTCATGGCCCCGCCCGTACCGCCGCCATGAGTGTGGAGGCCACCTTCGCCACCACGACCTTCATGGGCGAAAGCATCACCTTCGTCGACTGTCCCGGCTCTGTCGAATTCGCCGCCGAAGCCGAGCCGGTGCTCGCCGCGGCCGATGCGGCGATCGTGGTGGTCGAGGCCGACGACAAGAAGCTTTCCGCCCTGCAGATCATCCTGCGCCGGCTGGATGCGATCGGGCTGCCGCGCGTTCTCTTCCTCAACAAGATCGACAAGAGCAGCGCCGGGGTGCGCGAGACGCTAAAGTCGCTGCAGCCCGTCAGCCAGGCGCCACTGCTCCTGCGCCAGATTCCATTGCGCAAGGACAGCATCGTGGTCGGCTCCATCGATCTGGCGTTGGAGCGCGCCTACGTCTACCGCGAGCACGCGCCCAGCGAAATCGCGCCCATACCGGACGACGAGAAGGCGCGCGAGGTCGAAGCCCGTTTCTCCATGCTGGAGACCCTGGCCGACCACGACGACGCGCTGATGGAACAGCTTCTTGAGGAGATCGAGCCGCCGCGCGATGCCGTTTTCGACGACCTGACCGCGGATCTGCGCGCGGGCGCCGTCACGCCCGTCCTGATCGGCGCCGCCGAGAAGGGCAACGGCGTGCTGCGCCTTTTGAAGACCGTTCGCCATGACGTGCCGGGCGTCGCGACCACGCGCGAGCGCCTGGGACTCGAGAGCACCGGCGACACCGTCCTCCAGGTGATGAAGACGATCCATGCCGGCCACGGGGGCAAGCTCTCCATGGTCCGGGTCCTTTCGGGCGGTATATCTGACGGCATGGAGATCCCGGGGGCGGGCCGCGCTTCCGGCCTTTATGCGCTGGCGGAACGCGAGCAGACGAAGCGCGCATCCGCCGCCGAGGGGGAGACGGTGGCGCTTGGAAAGCTCGACGGCGCCAATACGGGCGATACGCTGACGGCCGGCAAGGCGGCGGCGCACCAGCTTGCCGTGCTTTCCGCCCCCTATCCGGTGTTCGCCATGGCACTCGCCCCGCGCGAGCGCAAGGACGAGGTCAAGCTCAGCACGGCATTGCAGAAGCTCATTCAGGAAGATCCCGCGCTCGTTCTGCGGCAGAACCAGGATACGGGCGAAACGGTGCTGTGCGGACAGGGGGAGATGCATCTGCGCCTGGCCAAGGAACGCCTGGAAGGCAAATATCAGCTTTCGGTCGAAGCGCGTGCTCCCACGATTCCCTATCGGGAAACGATCAGGAAACCCGTCACCCAGCGCGGCCGCCACAAGAAGCAGTCGGGCGGCCATGGCCAGTTCGGCGATGTCGTCCTGGACATCCGTCCCCTGCCCCGCGGCAGCGGCTTCGAATTCACCGAAACCATTACCGGGGGAGTGGTGCCCAAGCAGTATATCCCTTCCGTGGAGACGGGCGTGCGCGAGGCGCTGAAAAAGGGGCCGCTCGGCTTCCCGGTCGTGGACATTGCCGTGAACCTGGCGGACGGCTCCTACCACTCCGTCGACTCCTCCGACATGGCCTTCCAGATGGCCGCACGCCTTGCCATGCGCGAGGGGCTGACGGGCGCCAGCCCGGTGCTTCTGGAACCTTTCCTCAAGGTGGAGGTCGACACGCCCTCGGACGCGACGGCGCGCGTCACCGCGATCCTGTCGCAAAGGCGCGGCCAGATCCTGGGTTTCGACACGCGCACCGATTGCCCCGGATGGGACCGGGTGGAGGCCATGATGCCCGAAGCCGAGATCGGCAGCCTGATCATTGAATTGCGCTCGGCCACAGTCGGTGCCGCGACATACCGCGCCGCCTTCGACCACATGGCGGAACTGACGGGCCGGCTGGCGGAGGATGTTCTGAACGGCAAGGGCACGGGCAAGGCCGCCTGAGGCAGCAGACGATGTGCCAATAAAAAAGAGCCGGATCGAAGGATCCGGCTCAAGTATTGGAAGTGCCTGTTAAGGCGAAACCTCCAGAGGGGAACACTCGCGGAAGCTAATGGGAGGAGAACGCCTCCGGGAGTGACCACGATATGAGCATTCATTGCTCAAATAACAACCAGGGCTTTTTGCATTCCAGCCATGCATTTTTGCATGAAGCTTGTGGGATCCAGTCGTCCGGGTGATCCGGCCAGTTCACCAAACCGGCCCGCGCCTGCGGTCGGAATCGCCCTTTTCAGAACGACCAGGTGCGCGATTTCGAGATGAGGAAATCCCTGAAGACCTGGAGTTTTGCCTGGTTCTTCATCGTGTCCGGATAGCAGAAATAGGTGTCGAAGGACGGCACCGCCGTTTCCGGCAGAAGCTGCACCAGGCCGCTTTCGCCGCCCACCACGTAATCGGGCAGCATGGCGATGCCCGCCGCCCGCTGCACGGCAAGCTTGATGGACAGGATGTTGTTGATCTGCAGCGGCACCTGCCGTTTCACGCCATCCGGCCGGCCAGCCGTTTCCAGCCAGTTCATGTCGCTCAGATGCGGCGGCACCGCCTCCCCGAAGGTGACGATCCGATGGCGATCAAGATCATCGATCGAGCTCGGCTTGCCATAGCGGTTGATATAAGCCGGCGAGGCGTAGAGGTGGAAATGCACCGTAAACAGCTTGCGCTGGATAAGGTCAGGTTGCTGCGGCTGGCGCATGCGTATGGCGCAGTCGGCCTGGCGCATGGTCAGATCCAGCTCCTCGTTGTCGAGGATGAGCTGAAGCTGGATATCGGGATAGAGCTCGCCGAACTCGGGCAGCCGTTCCGTGAGCCAGCCGGTGCCCAGCCCCACCGTGGTGGAAACCCTGAGAACGCCCGATGGCCGGTCCTTCGTCTCCGACAGCCGCACCTTCACGCTCTCGAGCTTCATAAGTACGTCGTGCGCGGTGCGATAGAGGATTTCACCCTGCTCAGTCAGCACCAGGCCGCGCGCGTGCCGATGGAAGAGCGGCACGCCGACCTCCTGCTCCAGCGCGCTCACCTGGCGTGAAATCGCTGACTGCGAAAGATGCAGCGTTTCCGCCGCATGAGTGAACGACCCCGCCGCCGCGGCGGCGTGAAACACACGTAGCTTGTCCCAGTCCAACGCCGAATTCCCCTCTTGATTTTTGGGGCGTTAAACGAAAAATCCGCCTTTATTCCGCCGCCTCGCGGCGCGTCTCCATTTCCGCCAGATATTTCTCCGCCTCGAGCGCCGCCATGCAGCCGAGCCCCGCGGCCGTCACGGCCTGGCGATAGATATCGTCGGTGACGTCGCCGGCGGCGAAGACGCCTGGCATATCGGTGCGGGTGGAGTTCGGTTCGGTCCACAGATATCCGTTCGGCTTCTGTTTCAACTGCCCTTCGAACAATTCCACCGCCGGCGCGTGGCCGATCGCCACGAACACCCCGTCGACGGGCATTTCCCGGGTCTCACCCGTCTTCACGTTCTGCACCCGGATTCCGGTGACGGACGGCGGCAAGGGCGGCTTGGGCGTCTCGCCGGTGATCTCGTCCAGCACCGTGTCCCACATCACCTGGACATTGTCCTTCTGGAACAGGCGTTCCTGCAGGATGCGCTCGGCACGGAACTCGCCGCGCCGGTGGATGACGGTGACCTTGCGTGCCAGATTGGCCAGATAGAGCGCCTCCTCCACGGCGGTGTTGCCGCCGCCGATGACCACGACATCCTTGCCGCGATAGAAGAAGCCGTCGCAGGTGGCGCAGGCCGACACGCCGAAGCCCATGAAAGTCTGCTCGGAGGGCAGGCCGAGCCACTTGGCCTTGGCGCCGGTGGCGATGATCAGCGTGTCCGAGGTGTAGACCGTGCCCGAATCGCCGATAAGCCGGAAGGGACGCTGCTTCAGATCGGCTTCGACGATCAGGTCGCTGACGATCTCCGATCCGACGTTCTCCGCCTGGGCGCGCATCTGTTCCATCAGCCACGGACCCTGGATCGGATCGGCGAAGCCGGGATAGTTCTCGACGTCCGTCGTGATCGTCAGCTGCCCGCCCTGCTCCAGCCCGGCCACGAGCATCGGCTTCAGCATGGCGCGCGCGGCATAGATCGCGGCCGTGTATCCGGCCGGTCCCGAACCGACGATGAGAACCGGCGCATGGCGGGTGGTCATGGCTGCAAGTCCTTTCCAAAAGCTTCGAGGCCCGCCCGGAATGCCGCGCGAGCGTTACCGATCTAATTATTCCACACCCTCTGGCGCAAGGCGAAGAACGGTTTTCCAACAGCTATAGATTGTCGCGCGACATTCGTTCCCCAACGGCCCTGTCGATAAAATCCCCGCACAAACCGGCAAGATGCTTGGCTATACGGGTCGCATAGCATAGGTTTTATTTCACGAACGCGACAGATTCATGCGCAAACGGAACGGGATCGCCTGATGCCGCTGAAGGCAGACTTGGACGCCATCGACTGGAAAATACTCCGCGAACTGCAGGATGAAGGCCGCATCACCAATGTCGAACTGTCACAGCGGGTGGGCATCTCCGCCCCGCCCTGCCTCCGGCGCGTCAAGCGGCTGGAGGAAAACGGCATCATCAAGGGCTACCGCGCGATCCTGAACAGCCCGGCGCTCGGCTATGACGTCGTCGCCTTCTGCCTGATCGGCCTGCACCACCAATCGGAGGTGGAGCTCAAAACCTTCGCCGAGCGCACGCGCAACTGGCCGATCGTGCGGCGCGCCTGGATGGTCTCCGGCGATTCCGACTTCCTGCTCCATTGCGTGGCCACCGACCTTGCCACCTTCCAGAACTTCGTCATCGAGGAGGTCACCTCCGCGCCCAATGTCGACACCGTGCGCACGGCGCTGACGATCCGCCAGGTGAAGGACGAAGGATTGGTGGCGATCGACAGGTGAGGCTCGCACGTGCTGTCCTTTCGGTAACACTCCCTCTCCTGTCAGACACGTGTATGATCCATGTTTCCGCCCACCCGCCTGACGGATAGCCGCGATGAAAGCCTACGTTATCAATCTCGATCGCGATCGCGATCGCATGACGCATGTCATCCGCCAGGGCGAAGAACTCGGGATACCTTGGATTCGCGTTACGGCGGTGGACAAGTTTGACCAGGAGATCGCCGACAAAGCCGCCGACGGGCGCCCCGGCCTGCTCGGCTTCACCATTTCCGCCGGCGCCATCGCCTGCTTCGAGAGCCATCGCAAGGCCTGGCGGCTGATCGTCGAATCCGAAGAACCGTATGGCGCGGTGTTCGAGGACGACGTAGTGTGTTCGCCCGATCTGCCGCGCTTCTTGTCTTCCGGCGACTGGATCCCGGCCGACGGCGACATCGTCAAGCTGGAAACCTTTCTCGCTCGCGCCACCGTTACCGCACGGCCGGCGGCATCCAGCGCGGAACGAAAGATCGTCCGCCTGCATGGCCGGCACCTGGGTGCATGCGCCTACGTCATTTCACGAAAGGCTGCTGAACGGCTCCTGGCGGCTTCGGAGGCCTTTGCCGATCCGGTGGACGAATTCCTGTTCAACGTCCAGTCTCTGCAATTTCCGCGCCTCGTCCTCTATCAGGTTGATCCGGCGCCCTGCATCCAGGGAATGCTTCTCGGGCTCGACGGAGAGGAGGCGCATCTTAAAAGCAGCAACGACAGAAATCCCGAGCCGGAAAAGCGCCGGGTTGGCGGGGGCATGAGACGATACCTTGCGCGCAAGGGCACGCGGCTCTGGGAGAAGGGGCTGCTCCTCGTCGGGGAGAGGGAGCGGCGGGCGATCACGTTCAGGTAAAGGTGACGAACACCCATTTCCTGTCGCTCACGGCGGCGCTCAATGGCCGCCAGAAAAGGCCGCCGAGCTGGACGAACGGGCGTTTTACCTCCCGCCAGGCCTTTGCCGTCCCGCGCGGCTTGTCCTCCACGCGTTCGCCGTGCAGGTCGCTGCCGAGCCCGAGTGCGACCTCCGGCTCCCTGACGACGAAATCCTGCACGCAGACGGCCGGCAAGAGCTGGTAGATCACGAGTGACGCCGCCGAGGGAAGCGCCGGGTCGAAGATGAACTGATCGACCGGGCTGTCGAAGCGTGCGCACATGCGCAACAGCTTCTCCGCCCCCTTGCGCGTCACGATGTAGCCGCCCGCTCCCGCGTGCCTGCTTCGCAACCGGTGGAGTCGGCGGTCGCCGACGGCGCCTGCCGGCGCCTTGTCGACGCGTGCACGCTGGAGCTTGGTCTCGATCTTCACGACATCGGCATCCTCCGGTACCCAGTCGCCATCCGCCAGAAGGGCTGATGCGCCGGCTCCCACGTGCAAATCGTCCTCGAAAATGGCGGCCTGGGAAAGCCCTTCGTCGATGATCCGCCGCCAGCATTCCCGATGGCTGAGAAAGCATGCCGTCTCGCCCGCCCGCAGCGCGCGCGCACCCCGCCAGCGCTCGATCTCCGCACCCGAAAGACGTGCGCCATCCACCGCCGCAACGCGCGTGAATGAAAGGCCGAGTTCCTCGAAGAGGCTCGTCATGCGCCGCAGGCGCTCGGGCTGGCGGTCGAGATTGATGAGGAAGAGCTTCATCCGTCGTTCTGCCCGGGCCGCCCACTTTTCTGCTGCGGTATGGGGCAGGGACACGCCCTGCCCCACGTGCCGGTCGATCTCAGATCGGCTTCCAGTCCGGATCGATCTTGGAGGCCTCTGCCTTCCAGAGATCGCCGTAATCGACGTCCTGCCAGTCCTTGAACCACGGCCCGCCATTGGTGAAATGGATGGCGCTCGGCGTGCCGGTGGCGGGCTTTTCGCTCCAGCCTTCCAGCCAGTTCCAGGCTTCCGGAATGCCGCCGATCTCCTCGTCCTTGGCCCACTGCATGCGGTGCAGATACGCGCCCGACTCGCGGTTGATGACGTCCGGGGTGAGCGTCCTGGTCGACGGGTGCTCGCAATTGAAGAGCATGAAGGACGACCAGTTCTTGCGCGGATAGGCGGTCTGAACCTTGCCGTCCATCTTGGTGGTCGCCTTCGGCGTATAGTCGTGCTTGACGCACAGGACCGCCTTGGAGGGGTCCCGGTATTCCAGGAGCTTGGCGACATCGTCCAGGAACAGGAAATCGCAGTCGCAGAAAAGCGCCCAGCCCTTGTAGTCGGCAAGCCACGGCGTGAAGAAGCGCGAATAGGTGAATTCAGTGGAGGCGAGCGGATCGATCTCCCGCGTATAGGCTCCCTTGTCCACGAGGTCGGCAAGCTTGATGGCATGCACCTCGACCGGGATGCTGGCCCGCTCGATCAGGGTCTGTCGTGCGACGTCATAGGCAATCGGCTCGCGCGAATCCCAGCCGATGTAGATGTCGAGCTTATTTTCCATGGACAAGTCCTTCCGTTTCGTTTTCTCGCTTCCCGCCTTCATCCTCCGTCAGCCAGATGCGCATGTTGCGCTCCCTGGCCTTCTTCTCGACCCATGCACGCTCGTCGGCCCATGTGTGGCGATGCCAGCCCTGCCAGCCGAACCCGGCGATCTCCACCTCCCACCGGTCGGCCGGAAGCCGCTCGAGCGCATAGCGGATACCCATATAACCGGTGCTCGGGAATGTGCGCCTTTCCAGCATGGTCGCGGCATCGGCCCCCAGTTCGAGGCAACTCTCCTCGTAGAAGGCGGGCGGGAGAACGGTGACCATCTTGCCCGCCGCGCCGTACATCATCAAGGATGCCCAGGTCCATTCCGCCCGCCGTCCCTTGAGCCGGGAAAAGAATTTCGGCTGAAGGCCGTATTTTTCAACGGCGATCGGATGCATCACCAGGAAGACCATTTCGGCCGCCTGGACGATCGGCGAGGTTGGATAGTCGCGATTCTTGAGCCGCCGCTGCATCGGCTTGCCGGTGTTGCACACGAAGAGCCAGTTCGTCTTCGTGCCGCTCATGCCGATCGACGCCTTCGGTTCGTTGAACCGGACCACATGATCGCTCGCATCGACACGTTCCGACATGTCATGGGGCAATGGGCCGTTGCCGACGATGAACAATCGCTTTTTCGCCATAGACTCAGTTCTCGCGGCTGGCCGTTGCTTCCGGGGGGCTGTTTAGAACATTGCACAGCCTCACCGCAAACCGATAGCGTGCGCGGTGAAGTTCGCGCGCAAGAATCTCGGGGATGGGCTTCGATTTCCCCTGCACCGTCGTCCCTCCAAGCTCGCCCGCCACCTCGCGGATGGCGACCGGCATCGCCGTCAGGACGGGCAGGCCGTGCAGCCACTGCATCTGAATGGTCGTGTCGACCGGACGGTCGAAACGCTCGGTGAAGGCCAGAAGCGCGCGTGCGGCATCGCGGCCGACCAGTTGCGCCTGCATGCCGAGCCGAGGCGGACGCGGCGCGACAATGCACGCGGCGGCCGCGCGCGCGACCAGCTTTCCACGCTCCCCCCGCGCCTTCTTCGGGAAGCGCACGATTTCGCCCCGGTCGAGGCGCGACAGGGCCAGGTCGAGCACCGCCGAAAAGCCGTCACCGAGTTCCACGTCGTCCTCGACGATCAGCCCCGCATCGAGTTCACGGTCGACGATCTCCCGCCACGCCTTTCGGTGCGAGAGGAAGCAGGCGGTCTCGGAAAGGCGCAACGCGAACGGATAGCGCGGTCTATGGAGCGCCGGACAGTAGACCCGGGCAATCTGCGCTTCCGACAGCGCCTGCCCGTCGACGGCATCGACCACCGTCGCCGGCATGGGCAATGTCGCCTTCAGCCGCGCCACCTGCGGGGCGCGGCCATGCGCGCGTTTGAGATGGATGATGAAAGCCTCGGTCTTCATGGGTGGGGGGCCGTCCACAAGTCTTCGTAGACCGCGCGCAGCGTATCCGCCTCTCGGGCCAGCGCGAACGCGTCGCAGACATGCGCCCGTGCCTCCTTCCCCTGGGCGGCGGTCGTTTCGGGGTCGGCCAGATACGCCTCGATCGCCCCGGTGAGTGCTGCCTGATCGCCGGCCGGCACCACCTGTCCCGTCCTACCCGGCTCGATCATCTCCGCATAGGCGCCGGCATCGCTCGCCACGACGGCCGTCTGCGAGGCCATCGCCTCGAGCGGCGTCAGCCCGAACCCCTCGTTGCGCGAGGGCGCGACGTAGAGGGACAGGCGACGGTACCACGGCCGCACATCCGGCACCTCGCCGAGAAACAGGATGCGCTCGGCAAGACCCGCCGCCTCTATGCGGCGGCGCAAATCCTCCGCGAAGCCGCGATGCTCGGCCGTCACCCGACCGAGGATGACAGCCGTCCATTCCGGATGGCGCGGCAGGAGCTCGATCATGGCGCTAACGAAGAGGTCGGTGCCCTTCTGGTGCCGGACGCGCCCGAAACAGCCGACGCCGTAACGCCCCGGCAGCCCGGCCGCTTCCCACCGGTCCTCGGCGGCGCGCGGCGGATGAAAGCGCTCCGTATCCACGCCGTGCATGACCACCCGGTGCGGCACATCGAGAAACGAACCGGAGCGCGCGCTGGTGGCGACCACCGCATCCATGCGCCGGATCAGCCATTTCGTATAGGCCCTGTGGCGGCGCTGCGCGGCGGAGGTGAAAACGAGCTTCAAGGGCGCGCGCAGAACGTGCTTCAGCACCACGCCGGCCAGCATCTCCGTGTTGCGCCGGGCATGCCAGATGCGAAAGGGTTTTCCCTCCGGCCTGGCGAAGAGGGCAGGAAGCTGCCACCAGCGCATCTTCGGCAGCTCCCGCGGCAGGCCCGGCCCCAGCGTGGCGATGCCGAGCGCATTGGCCTGCTGGGGAATGAGCTGTACCACCGTGCTGGTGACTCCGGACAGGCGGCGCTTGAAATTCGGCGCCACCACCTCCACCCGGCGCATGTCGAGCGGCCCGGCCGCCGCACGCGCCGTTGCGCCCGCCGTCAC
>NZ_JBHSUM010000092.1:0-15679 GCF_042660605.1 Nitratireductor sp. GCM10026969 | reverse complement strand
CGACGCCGAGGCGGCCGATGCACTCGAGCGCCGGCGCGGCATCCAGCAGGGGCGCCCTCACTTGCGTGCGATTGCGCACGAGGAGCGCGCGCGCCTTCTGCAGGGCGTCCGCCAGATCCGCCGGCCGGTCCACGAGCGACGGGTCATAGAGCGTGTCGAAGTTCTCGCGCAGGCGCGCGACGGCGGCTTCGTCCATGAACTCGCTGATGACGATATCGGGCATGTGAATCGTGTTTCCTTAGAAGGTCAAACCGCGTGGCATGGGAATGTTCAGCACGTTGGACATGAGAAGGTAGAAGAAGACCACCATGACGAAGACCACGGCCAGATAGATCGACAGGCGCAGGGACGTCGGACGCCCAAAGGTGCCGGTGAACATGAGGCCGATGCAGGCCAGGAAACTGGTTACGAAGATCCCGATCACGGGAAACAGGAACGCCCAGCCAACCATGATGGCGACGAGAGAGAGGCGCCGGCCTAGCCCGTCGGCCTGCGCGCGCACGCCGTCGCCCGCCTCCAGCGATCTGCCGCTGCGGCCGGTCAGGGAGGCCACGACCTGCAGGACGGAAAGGACTGCCATCGCCGCGCCGATCGTGCGCGGGAACATGGCAGCCATCGGCGACATGGCGAAGCTGGTGAGGAACACATAAGCGCCGACACCGGCGAACAGGACGGAGCCGGCGGCACCGGCCCAGTCCCGCCCGCCCCGCACGGCCGGTTCGGAATTCTGGCTCACGGACCGGCCTCCTTCGGCTTGCGGGCGCCGGCGCGCAGCTGCCTGACGAGCGGCACGCAAAGGGTGATCAGGATCAGGGCGACGATGCCCCAGCTGATCGGCCGGTCGAAAAGGAGCTGGCCGCCGAAATTGTCCTGCGCCCTGCCGATCAGATAGGCGCGCATGAAGCCCTGCTCGGCGATTTGCCCGAGGACGAGGCCGAGCACGATCGGCGACGGCCCGTAGCCGGCGAGCCCCAGCAGCCAGCCGACGACGCCCATGATGACCATGATCGCCACGTCGTGGGGATTGGCGTGGATGGCATAGCTGCCGACCACCGTCATGTAGGCGATGAGCGGCACCAGCAGCGCCTTGGGCGTATTGACGATGAAGCGGTAGGCGTAGCGCCCGATCAGGAGCCCCACGGGCAGCATCATGAGCGTGGCGATCAACAGCCCGAACATGAAGACATAGACGATGCCGCTTTGCTGGGTGAAGAGCTCGGGGCCGATGCGGATGCCCTGCACCAGGAGCGCGCCGAGGATGACGGCATCGGGCGGCGTGCCCGGAATGCCGAGCACGAGGGTGGGAATGAAGCCGCCGCCCACCGTGGCGTTGTTGGCGCTTTCGGTGGCGAGCAGCCCGCCCGGCTCACCCTTGCCGAAACGTTCCGGATGGCGGCTCGCGCGGCGCGCCTCCGAATAGGAGACCAGCGAGGCGATGGAGCCGCCCGCGCCCGGCAGGATGCCCACCAGAGTGCCGATGATCGAAGAGCGGGCGAGATTGAAGGCGTTCGTGGCGCAATGGCCGAGCGACTCGAAGAAGCGGATACCGCGACCGAGAGGAGCCGGCTCGAGGTGCCGGTCCGGCCGGGCCACCATGTCGATCAGCACCGGGATGCAATAAAGGCCGATGAGGGCCGAGACGATGTCGATGCCGCCGAGCAGGACGGAAGAGCCGAAGGTGTAGCGCGTGTCGCCACCGATGACGGCCACGCCGATCATCGACAGGACGAGACCGAAGCTGGCGCCGATCAGGCCCTTCAGCACATTGCCGCTCGACAGGCTCGCGACCAGGGTGAGGCCGAGGATCGCCAGCCAGAAATATTCGCTCGAATGAAAGGCGAGCGCCACCTGCGCCAGGACTGGCGCCAGCGTCATCAGAAGCACGGCACCGACCAGGCCGCCGGTGACGCTGGCCAGTGTCGCGAGCGTCATGGCCAGGTCGCCGTTGCCGCTCTTGGCCATCGGATAGCCGTCGAAGGTGGTGGCGATGGCCGATGGAGTGCCGGGGGTGTTGACGAGGATCGCCGCATAGGCGCCGCCATAGATCGCCCCGGTGTAGATGGCACCCAGCATGATGAGGCCGGAGGCCGGGTCCATGGTGAAGGTGAAGGGCACGAGCACGGCGATCGCCATGGTGGCCGAAAGCCCGGGAAGCGCGCCGATGACCGTGCCCAGCACCACGCCGGCAAGCGCAAGCGCGAGATTGAACGGGCTGAAGGCCTGGGCGAGGATGAAGCCGAAATCGATCTCCATGGCCTGGCTCCCTGATTGCGGACGGCCGCCGGGGGCATACCACCGGCGGCCGGCTAATAATTTACGCTACTGGGCGGCTTCGAGTTGTTTGGCGATCTCTTCGTAGGTCTTCTTCCGCTCCGCCATGAAGGTGTCCATCTCCTCGTAAGGCACGTCCAGCATGGCGAAACCGGCCGCCTCCATCTTCTCGATGAACTCCGGATCGGCGTTGATCTTGCCGATGATGTCGGAAAGCTCCTTGCGGATGTCCTCCGGTGTCGACTTCGGCACGGCGATGCCGCGATAGGCGCCGCCCACCATGTCGATGCCGAGTTCCTTGAAGGTGGGCACGTCGGGGAAAAGCGGATGGCGCTCCTCCTGGGCGACGGCCAGCATGCGCACTTCGTCGCCCTGGCCGGCGGCGATGGTGGTGTAGCCCCACAGCACGTTGACCTCGCCGCCAAGCAGCGCGGGAACGCTGGCGCCGGTGCCGGTGAACGGGATGTAGGTCAGTTCGGCGCCCGTCTCGTTGGCGAAGAGCTGGTTGGCGATGTGGTTGGCGGAGTTGGTGGCCGAGCCGCCCGCCAGAAGCTGCCCCGGCGCCTCCTTGGCCGCGTCGATCACCTGCTCGACGGTCTCGAACTCGCTGTCGGCGCGCACGATCAGCGCGTCCGGCGTGAAGTGGAACATGTAGACGTTGGTGAGGTCGTCGGTCTCGTAGCCCGGATCCTGGATCAGCGGCTGCAACACGATATGCGGCAGGTTGGTGCCCATAATGGTGTGGCCGTCGCCCGGCTGGTCGTTGAGCACGGACCAGGCCTGGGCGCCGCCGGCCCCCGCCTGATACTGGATGATCACGTCCTGTCCGGTGACCTTTTTGAAGAAGGGCTGCTGGAGACGGGCGGAGACGTCGCTTTCACCGCCCGGATTGAATGGGATGATGTAGTTCACCGGCTTGTCCGGGAATGCCATGGCGGCTCCCGACAAGAAGGTGAAGGCCGCGGCAGCGGCCCAGAGGCTGACTTTCCTGAACACCATAACGTCCTCCCTTGTTTGGCGTCTTTTTGCAGCGCCTCGATCAGGCGCTGCGGTAAAGCTTCGTCATGACGAATTCGCGATGGCCGAGCGCCTCGGCCGCCGTGTTGCGGCCGCTCGCCGTGCGCACGATCATGTCGATCAGCGCGTCGCCGGCATCGTCGAGCGTCATCTCGCGGCGCAGGATTCCGGACACATCGACATCGATGTGCTCGCCCATGGTGCGGACAGTGCGCGGATTGGCGGAAATCTTGATGACCGGGACGATCGGATTGCCGATGACGTTGCCCTGGCCGGTGGGGAAGGTGTGGACCACATAGCCGCCCGCCGCCATCAGGGTGACGCATTCGGCCGCGGCGGAAGACGAGTCCATGAAATAAAGGCCCGCTCCCGACTTCGGCGCCTCGGCCGGCTCGAGAATATCGATATAGCGCGAGGTGCGGCCGATCTTCTCCAGATTGCCGAGCGCCTTCTCCTCGATCGTCGTCAGGCCGCCTTCGATGTTGCCCTTGGTCGGCTGGCTCTCGGAAAGATCGTTGGTCTTGTGCGCTTCGATCACCTCGTCCTGGTACGCCTTCCACATCCTGTACCAGCGCTCGCCGACCTCCGGATTGATGGCGCGCGCCTTGGCGATGTGCTCGGCACCGGTGATCTCCGAGGTCTCGCCGAAGCATCCATAGATGCCTTCCGGCAGAAGCTTGTCGTACATATTGCCCACGGTCGGGCAGGAACCCAATCCGGTGGTGGTGTCGCTTTCGCCGCACTTGGTGGAGACCCACAACTCGGACACGGAGCACTCCTCCCGCTGCAGCTCGGTGGCGTAGTGGACGAACTCCTTCGCCCTGCGGGAAGCGTCCATGATGGTCTTGTGATCGCCGTTCTGCTCGATCGAGAAGCCCGCGACGGGCTTTCCGGTCTCGGCTATGCCGTCGACGATCTTCTGCGTCCATCCGGGCTCGATGCCGATGACCACGACGGCGGCGACGTTGGGGTTCGCACCGGTGCCGATCATCGTGCGGAAATGCAGGTCCAGGTCGGCGCCGAACTGCAGACGCCCATAGGCGTGCGGCAGGGCGAGCGTGCCCTTGATGTTGTTGGCGACCGCCTCGCAAGCCGCGTTGGAGATGTCGTCGACCGGCAGGATGACCACGTGGTTGCGCACGCCGACACGGTCGTTGTCGCGGCGATAGCCCTTGAAGGTGAGATTGGAGTACTTGGATGCCATCGGAGCTGCCCTTCCCGGCTTACCAGCGCTTGGTCTTGAGATTGTGGACGTGCACGTGTCCGCCCTTTTCGACGTCGGCGACAAACTTTCCGATATCTTCGCCGTATTTGATCGCCGTGTCGCCCTCTTTCAGATCCTTCAGCGCCACCTTGTGGCCGATCGGCACGTCGGCCCTGGCCGTGAGCTTGAAGCTTGAATTGTCGGCGGTGACGACGCACAGCATGTCCGTGCCCCCCGTAAGGCCCTCCACGACGACGACGCCGACATTGTCCTTGTGATCATGCACGAGAAGGTGCGGACTTTGCATTTTCGCTCTCGCCTCTATCTTATATAAAAGGTCTTATATAAGATATAAGTCATAGGCCTATAGCCATGTCAATCACCGGACGATAAAAAGACCCGGAACGTTTTCGTCCCCAGCAGGATCGCGACGCCCATGACCGAGGTCACACAAGCCAGAGCTTTCGGGTTCAGGCCCCTTTATCTCCAGGTGAAGGAAAGCCTTGTCCGGCGCCTCATCGAGGGGAGCTGGCAGCCCGGCCAGATCATTCCCTCGGAGATGGAGCTGGCGCGCGAGCTCGGCGTCAGCCAGGGCACGGTGCGCAAGGCGCTCGACGCCATGACGGGTGAAAACCTGCTCATCCGCCGCCAGGGGCGCGGCACCTATGTGGCCGAGCCGGAGGAAAGCCGCATCCTGTTCCAGTTCTTCCGCCTCGTCCCCGACAGCGGCGAGCGCTCCTTTCCCGACTCGCGCGTGCTGCGCTCGAAACAAGCCAGCGCGAGCAGGGAGGAGGCCGAGAGGCTCAAGATCCCGGCCGGCGCGGAGGTCTGGCGGATCGAACGCCTGCGCACACTCGAGGGGGCTCCGCTCCTCGTCGAAACGGTCACCCTGCCCGCCGCCCGATTCCCGGGCTTCGAGGCACTGACGGAAATTCCCAACAACGTCTACCGCCTCTATTCACAGCGCTGGGGCATCACCATCGCCGGCGCCGCCGAGAAGCTGAAAGCCGTCGGTGCAAGCGCGCGGGACGCGCGTGTGCTCGACTGCGCCCCCGGTACGCCGCTGCTCCACATCTCGCGCACCGCCCTCGACCTGGCGCAGGAGCCGGTCGAATTGCGCGTCTCCCGCTGCCTGACAGAACGGGCGCATTATCTCGCCCATCTGAGATAGGGCGAAGCGATCCGGGCGAGACGCGTGCCCGGCCGCGGCGCTACAAAGCGACCCGGTAGCGCGAAAGCGCATCCAGATCGGGCACCACGCCCAGGCCGGGACCGGGTGGGACGTGCATGTTTCCGGCCGCAATCTCGGGGAAACCGAGAATGTAGCGGTCGCGCAGGGGATTCGGGTTCGAATCGACTTCCAGCACCCCGTCGCCGCCGACCGCGGCCAGGAAATGCAGAGAGGCCATGAGGCCGACCCCACCGCCGAGCCAATGCGGGCACAGGCCGATCCCGTGCTCCAGTGCCCGGCGGCCGATTGCCACACACCGGCTGAAGCCGCCCCACTTGCCGATATCGGGTTGCAGGACGGCGATGCCGGCCGACTCCATCATTTCCGTGAAAGCCGCATCCCCGCGCAGATTCTCGCCCAGGGCGACGGGAATGGGCGACGTGCGCGTCAGCTTCTGCCAGTCCGAAAGCGGGGCGTCGGCGCGCAGCGGCTCTTCGAGCCAGGCCGGCCCATGCGGCGCAAGGGCGGCGCTCATCGCGGCCGCCTCTTCGAGGCTCCATGCCTGGTTGGCGTCGACCATGATCGGGGTCTCCGGCCCGAACGCCTGCCGCAACACTCGCAGATTGCGCACGTCGCGCTCCCGCCCGAAACCGACCTTGAGCTTGAACCGGCAATAGCCTTCCGCATGCTTTTCCTGCGCGAGAACTTCCGGCCGGTCTGCGTTGAGGCCGCTGGCGTAAGCCGGTACCGCCCCGACCTCTTCGTCGCGAAACATCCGGTAGAGCGGCTTGCGCGCCCGTCTGGCAACCAGATCCCACAGCGCAATGTCGAGACCGGCAATCGCCTGCGCTATGGGGCCGGGCTCGCCGCTCTGAATGGCGAGTACTTCCGTCGCGGTGGTGAGGAAGCGGAAGGCTTCGGAGGGATGATCGAAGCGCCTGGACTTGCACAAGGGTGCCAGCACCGTCCGGACCAGCCGGGCACGATGTTCGGCGCCGACGGACGGAAAATTGCTCCACACCTCGCCCCAGCCTTCCGCGCCGTCGGAGCCCCGCACCGCGATGAAAAGAGCCGGGCGGTCCCGCATTTCCCCGAAGGAAGTCACCACGGGTGTTTCGATCGGCACCCGAAAGACATGCGGCGTGATCTCGGCGATTTCGAAGGATAGGTCCATGGCCGACGCGCCTCAGCTTCCGGCCGGCGGGGCGGTGGATTCGCGGACCACCAGCGAGAAGTCGATCTCGCGATGCATGATCCCCGACGCACCCACGAGATGCTCGACCAGATACTCGCCGGCCTTGACCCAGATCTCGTCGGTCGGCATGTGGATCGTCGTCAGGCTGGGCTGCAGATGCCGGCTCCATTCGAGATCGTCGAAGCCAACCACGGAAAGCTGCCGCGGCACGGCGATGCCGAGCTTCTGGGCCTCCAGCATCACGCCATAGGCGATGACGTCGTTGCCGCAGACCAGTGCCGTCGGACGGTCGCCGTCCGCCAGGATGTAGCGTGCCGCCTGGCGCGCATCGTCGAGATTGTAGTTGACCTGGACCATCCAGCGCTCGGGCGGTGCGCTGCCGTGCTCCTCCAGAACCTGGAGAACGCCGGCTAGGCGCGCCTGCGCACGGTCGTTGTTCCTCTGCATCGCGGCGACGATGCCCACGCGTCTGTGCCCGAGTTCCATCAGGTGCTGCGTGATGCGCCGCCCCGCTGCCGCATTGTCCACCCCGACACTGGGATAGGGCTTGTCCGGCTCGTAGACGCCGACATTCACGAAGGGAATCTTCTGCGACAGAAGGAGCCTGCGAAGCTCCTCGTGCCGCTTGTCCCCGCGCAGAATGAGCCCGTCGATGCCGCGGCTGACGAGGTTGCGCGCCTGCTTGAGCTCGATGTCGAGATCGTACTCGTTGGTGGAAAGCAGAAGCAGATAGTCCTGCGTGGCAAGATAGGATTGCAACGCCTGCAGGCCGCGCGCGAACATGGCGTTGTCGATGGTCGGCACGATGGCGCCGATCGTGCGCGTCCGCCGGCTGGAGAGCGCGCGGGCGGAAGCATCGGGGATGTAACCGATTTCGTCGATCACCGTGTTGATGCGCGCGCGAAGCCCGGTGCTCACCGACTCAGGGTTGTTGAGAGCCCGGGAAACGGTGGCGGTCGAGACACCCGCCCGCTTCGCCACTTCGCGGATTCCTACGGATTTCGCCTCTTTGAGAAGCGTGGTTGTCGGCTTTTCAGAAATCGGTTTCATGTTGATTCAAGCACGATACACATACGACCTTGTGCAACAACTTGACCAGAAATGCAATCATTCTGCGGCTTTCAGCGCGGCACGTATGCACTTGCCCGCTCCGGATTGACATGGCTGGGCATGAAGGATATGTAACCGGTTACAGTGAAATCACTCACTGTTCCGCGCTGCCCTTGCAGGTCGCGGATCCAGACCAGGGAGGATTCATCGTGCGATCACCACTGAAACCACTGCCGGCACTCGCCGCGGCGCTGCTGCTGTCCGCTGCCTGGGGCACCGCCGCCATGGCGCAGGACTTCGACTGGAAAGCGCATGAAGGCGAGACGGTCACCTTTCTCGCCAACAACAACCCGTGGGCGACGGCCGTCCTGAAACACAAGGACGCGTTCGAGGCGCTGACGGGCATCACGCTGCGCGTCGATACCTATCAGGAGCAGCAGATGCGGCAGCGCCTGCTGACCGTCATGAACGCGCGCAGCGACGAGGTGGATATCTTCATGACCCTGCCGTCCCGCGAAGGCATGCAATTCGCCGCCGCGGGCTGGTACGAGGACCTTCTGCCCTACGCCCAGGAAAGCGCCGCGCCGGAGTACGATTTCGCGGGCTTCAGCCCCGCGCTCGTGGAAGCGGCCACCTTCGACGGCGCGCTGACGGGCGTTCCCCTGAACATCGAAGGGCCGCTGCTTTACTACCGCACCGACGTGTTCGAGGAGTGCGGCCTCAATCCCCCCGAAAATCTGTCGGGGATATCCGAGGTCGCGGCGCAGGTCGAGGAGTGCAAGCCCGACATGACCGCCTTCGCTTCGCGAGGTCTGGCGCCGGCGCTCCCCTACACCTTCAGCAACGTCCTCCACAACATGGGCGGAAGCTACATGGCGGACGGGAAGTCGAACCTGTGCTCCGAAGAGGGCAAGGCGGCGATTTCGCTCTATGCCTCGCTGTTGAAGGATTACGGCCCGCCCGGCGTGGTCAACTACTCCTTCTATCAGCTCACCTCGCTCTACCGCGAGGGCCGCTCGGCCATGTCGTTCCAGTCCTCGAACGAGTTCCCCGCCGTGATGGAGGGCGGTGCGCGTCTCGAAGACACGGCGATCGTGCCGCTGCCGCCCGGCGACGGCGGTTCGCATCCCACGACCATCGGCTGGGCGCTGGCCGTCTCGCAGTTCAGTTCCAATCCGGAAGCGGCGTGGTATTTCGTCCAGTGGGCGAGCAGCCCCGAAATGCAGGCGAAACTGGCGCTCGAAGGCATCGCCCCGCCACGCAACGCCGTTGCCTCCGACCCCGACTACCAGGCCTGGCTCGAAGAGCAGCCGGTGCGCCAGGAGTGGCAGGCGGCTCTCGAACATCTTGCCGACAAGGGCACCTCGGAGGTCGGCTATCCGATTGTCCAGAACCCGGAATCGCGTGAATATATCGGCCAGGCGGTCAATGCCGTCCTCCTCGGCACGAGCACGGTCGAAGAGGCCTGCGCTGCCGCCGACGAGGAGCTCAACGCGCTGATCGCGCGCGAGTAGCCGTAACCCCGTGCAACGGGCCGCCCTGGCACGGGCGGCCCCAATTCGGATTTGCCCGAATGCCCAGCAATCGATTCGCATTGACGCCGGGATTCCGCGCCGTCGTGATCGGCGGCGCCGGCGGTATCGGAACGGCCATCGTCCGGCTGTTCCTCGACCTCGGCGCGGAGGTGAGCGCGACCGGTGTGAGCGGGGACGAAATCGCCCGCCTTGCGCCGGACGGGCACCCGAACCTGTCATGCGAATGTCTCGACGTCACGGACGACGAGGCGGTCTGCCGCTATGCCGGCCGCTTCGACGCGATCGATGCGCTCGTCAACTGCGCTGGTATTCTGCGGCGGGACGAGGAATATGACCGCGAGACCTTCCGCAAGGTGATCGAGGTCAATCTGACCGGCACCTTCAGCACATGTCTCGCCTTCCGCGCCGCCCTTGCGGCCAGAAAGGGGGCCGTCATCAACATCGCTTCCATGAACGCCTTCACCGCGCTGCCGCGCATTCCCGCCTATTGCGCGAGCAAGGCCGGCGTCGTGATGCTCACCAAGTCGCTTGCCCATGCCTGGGCCGCGGAAGGCATCCGCGTCAACGCGGTGGCCCCCGGCTACATCGAAACCGCGATCAACGCCGAAGGCCGCAAGGACAGGGTGCACTACGAGCGGATCGCCGAGCGCACGGCCCTGAAGCGCTGGGGGCAGCCGGAGGATCTGGCGGGCACGGTCGCCTATCTCGCCATGCCTGCCTCTTCCTACGTCACCGGCAGCGTCTTCGCCGTCGATGGCGGTTATCTCGCAGGTTGAACCGGAGCGCCTGATGGCCACGTCGAACTCTCAGAAGGCTCAGCTCGCCGCGCTTTCCGCACCGTCGGTCATTTTCACCGTCGCAATGATCGCCTTCCCGTTCTGCTACACGATCTGGATCAGCTTCCAGGCGGTCTCGGCCACCGGCATGTTACGCTTCGACGGCCCGGCGAACTATGTGCGCATGGTCAACGACGCGCAGTTCTGGAACGGCCTGTGGATCACGATCTATCTCTACGTCCTGTCCTTGACGCTGCAACTCGTCTGCGGCACCGCGCTGGCGCTGCTTCTTTTCCGGGCGCGCAGGCTGCCGGGCATCATCCGTTCGCTCTTCATATCGCCCTTCATGCTGCCGCCGGTGGTGGCGGGCATGATGTGGCTGATCATCCTCGATCCCTCGCTGGGTGCGGCCAACTACATCCTCACCTCGCTCGGCCTGCCGCCGTCGAACTGGCTCGCCTCCCCTGCCCTGGTTATCCCCACGCTGGCGCTCGTCGACACCTGGCAGTGGACACCTTACGTGGCGCTGATCGTGCTCGGCGGGCTGCAATCGCTGCCGCCCAGCGTCTACGAGGCCGCCGAGATCGACGGCGCGTCCCGCACGAAGACGCTTTTCCGCATCACGCTGCCGCTCCTCCTGCCGACACTGGTGACGGCGATGGTGCTGCGCAGCGTCGATCTCCTGCGTTTCTTCGATCTCATCTACATCACCACACAAGGGGGCCCGGCCAATGCCTCGACGACACTCAACATCTACGGCTTCAGGACCGGCTTCGAGTTCTTCCAGCTCGGCTATGCCGGGGCGCTGATGATCACGCTGTCGGTCATGGTGCTCGGCGTGGTGCTGGCGCTCAACCGGCTCCGCAACGCGGTCGCCTGGTAGGAGGACGGACATGAACACCACTGCTTCCGCCGACCGCTGGCTGGGCTATCTCAATGCGGTGCTCCTGGTGCTGGCCGGCATCATCGTCGTCGCGCCCACGCTGTGGATGGTGATGTCGTCCTTCAAGTACTCGCACGAGGTGACGGCCTATCCGCCGACGCTGTTCTTCACGCCGACCTTTTCGAACTATGTCTCGCTGTCGGAGACGACGCCTTTCGTCCAGTACGGCATCAACAGCGTGATCGTCACCTCCGCTTCGACAGCGCTCGGCCTCCTGTTCGGCGCGCCGGCGGCCTTCGTGGTCTCGTGGACCCGGATCACCTGGCCGGCCATCGTGACGCTGGTGGCGCGCATGGCGCCGGGCACGCTGTTTCTCCTGCCGTGGTACGTGATGTTCCGCCAGGTCGACATGATCGGCAGCTATTGGGCGCTGATCCTCACCCACGCGGTCATCACCATGCCGATCGTCATCTGGGTGCTCATGCCCTTCTTCGACAACATCCCGCGCAGCATCTTCGAGGCCGCGCAGGTGGACGGCTGCTCGACATTCCGCGTCTTCTACCGCATCGCCCTGCCGCTCGTGAGTGCCGGCCTTTCCGTCTCGGCCATTCTCGCCTTCGTGTTTTCCTGGAACTACTTCCTCTTCGCGCTCGTGCTGTCCAACTCCGACACGAAGACGCTGATCGCCGCTTCCTTCAACTTCATCGGCGAGGGATCGACCAACTGGGGGGCGCTCATGGCCGCGGCCACGATGATCGCCCTGCCGCCCCTCGTCCTCGCCGTCATCGTCCAGCGCTGGCTCGTCTCGGGCCTGACGCTGGGCGCCGTCAAAGGGTGATGTCATGCCGAATGCACCGACCATGCGCATAGCCGATTTCCGCGGCGACGACCGGATCACGATAGAAGAAAGGCCCATGCCCGTGCCGGCAGAGGGTGAGTCGCTGGTGCGGATCTTGCGCACCGCGCTCTGCGGCTCCGACTTCAAGTTGTGGCACAAGGGTGCCGAACACATTGCCGGCCACGAGATCTTCGGGCGCGTCGAACACCCCGGCCACGCCATGGACGGCAAGCGCTGCGCCGTCTACATCCCGCTCCATTGCGGCGCGTGCGCAGCCTGCCGGACGGGCGATACGCAAATGTGTCTCACGGTCTCCTCGCTCATCGGCTGGAACCGGGACGGCGGCTACTGCGAATATGTGGCCGTGCCCGACAATTGCCTGCTGCCGGTTCCCGACGACATCGAGGACGATCTGGGACCGCTGCTTCTCGACACGATCGGCACGTCCGCCCATGCCGTCAGGGAGGCGCGCCGCATCGTGCCGGCCGAGAAGAACCCGGACGTTCTGGTGACCGGCGCCGGTCCCGTCGGCCTCGGCGTCATCCTGGCGCTGAAGGCGCTTGGCTTCGCCAATGTCTTTGTCTCCGACCCCAACGAGGAGCGGCTGGCGATCGCTACCGGCTTCGGTGCCGTCGCGCATCCCGTGGGAAGCCGCGAAAAGCGCTTTGCCATGATCGTCGAGTGCTCGGGCGCGCACGCCGCGCGCAATCTCGCTATCGAACTCGTCCTGCCCAAGGGCGTGATCGTGCTTGTGGGCGAGAACGCCGAACCCTGGACCATCACGGAAGACAAGGTGTTCCGGCGCAAGGATTTCATGATGCTCAGGACCTTCTATTTCCCCAAGCGGGAGTTCCCGGCGAACCTTGAACTCCTGCGCGCCAACAAGAAGCGGTATGCCCGCCTGGTGGACGAGCGGTTCGGCCTCGAGGCCCTGCCGGAGCGCTTCGCGCATTTCGCCCGCGGCCGCTCGATCAAGCCCGTTCTCGCTTTCGAGGAGACCCGCTGATGGCTTCCATACGCATCCGGAACCTGGTCAAGCGCTTCGGCAACGTGACCGTCATTCCCGATCTGAGCCTCGACATTCCCGACCATGAATTCGTGGTTCTGGTCGGCCCGTCCGGCTGCGGCAAGTCCACCCTGCTGCGCATCCTTGCCGGGCTGGAGTCGGTGAACGAAGGCGACGTCCACATCGGCGATGAACGCGTCAACACCGTGCCCGCCGCTAAGCGCGATATTGCCATGGTGTTCCAGGACTATGCCCTCTATCCGCACATGACCGTGCGGCAGAACATGGCCTTCGCGCTCGAAATGCGCGGCATGGGCAAGGCCGAGATAGAGGAGCGCGTGCAGAAGGCGGCCACGCTCCTGCACATCGACGGCCTGCTCGACCGCCGGCCGAAGGCGCTTTCGGGCGGCCAGCGCCAGCGGGTGGCGATGGGACGCGCGATCGTGCGCGACCCCAAGGTCTTCCTCTTCGACGAGCCCCTGTCGAACCTGGATGCCAAGCTGCGCGCGCAGGTGCGCGCCGAGATCAAGGCGCTGTCGCAGCAGTTGCGCACCACGATGGTGTTCGTCACCCACGACCAGATCGAGGCGATGACGATGGCCGACCGCATCGTCGTGATGAAGTCCGGCGTGATCCAGCAGGTGGGCAGCCCCGAGGAGGTCTACGAAAAGCCGGCCAACCTGTTCGTCGCCGGCTTCATCGGCTCGCCTTCGATGAACTTCATCCCGGCGCGTGTTTCCGACAGCGAAATCCACCTTGAGGATGGAGGGGCTTTCCAGGCGGCACGCCTGTTCGACGAGCGCCCAGGCGGCATGAAGGACGGCGAAGCGCTGATGCTCGGCGTGCGCCCGGAGCACTTCCTGTTCAGGCCCGACGACCCGACCGCCTTGAAGGCGCAGGTGAGCCTTGTCGAGCCGCTGGGCTCCGACACGCTGGTTCACTTCAAGGCCGGCGGCATCGACGCGATCGCCCGCGTCTCTCCCGATCTGCGGCCGAAGCCCGGCGATACGCTTCCGCTGATCCCCGCCCCCAACAAGACGCATCTGTTCGCGCCGGAGACCGGCGAAGCCATCCGCTGACACGAAGGACCATCGATGAGCGATCTCGGACTGACCGACAAGAGCCTCCTCACCAATGCGTGCCCGGTGGCGGGCGAGTGGATCCAGCCGGAGGGCGACACCGGCATCGCCGTGACGAACCCTGCCGACGGCACGCTGGTTGCGACCGTGCCGAGCCTCGGCACGGAGGCGGTCCGCCGGGCCGTCAACGCGGCCCATGCGGTCCGTCGCGAATGGGCCGCAAGGACCGCGAAAGAACGCGCCGCGCTTCTGCGCCGCTGGTACGAACTGATCCTTCAGAACGCCGACGACCTGGCGCGCATTCTGACTGCCGAGCAGGGCAAGCCGCTCGCCGAGGCCAAGGGGGAAATCGTCGCCAACGCCGCCTATCTGGAATGGTTCGCCGAGGAGGCCAAGCGCGTCTACGGCGACATCGTCCCGCCGCCGGGAGCCGACCGGCGCGTGCTCGTCATCAAGCAGCCGGTCGGCGTCTGCGCGGCGATCACGCCCTGGAACTTTCCCAACGGCATGATCACCCGCAAGGCCGGGCCGGCGCTTGCGGCAGGCTGCCCGATCATCGTCAAGCCGGCCTCCCAGACGCCGCTTTCGGCACTTGCGCTCGGCGTGCTTGCCGAACGCGCCGGCATTCCGGCGGGCGTCTTCCAGGTCGTGACGGGCAAGGCGCGCGAAATCGGCACTGAATTCTGCAAGAACCGCAAGGTCGCCAAGATCAGCTTCACCGGCTCGACGGAGGTGGGCCGCTGGCTCATCCGCGAAAGCGCGGATGACATCAAGCGCCTGTCGCTGGAGCTCGGCGGCAACGCCCCCTTCATCGTCTTCGAGGATGCGGACCTGGATGCCGCGGTCGCCGGCGCCATGATCGCGAAATTCCGCAATTCCGGGCAGACCTGCGTATGCGCGAACCGGATCTATGTGCACGAAAGCCTCGCCGACGCGTTCGCCGGCAAGCTCGCCGAAGCGGCGGCGCGGCTGAAGGTGGGCCGCGGCGATGCCGAAGGCGTGGAGCAGGGTCCGCTGATCGACGAGCCGGCGGCGCGCAAGATGGAGGAGCATGTCAGGGACGCGCTCGACAAGGGCGCGCAGCTTCTCCTCGGCGGCAAGCGACACGTAAGCGGCGGCACCTTTTTCGAGCCCACCGTGATCACCAACGTCTCCCAGGAGATGCTGGTGGCATGCGAAGAAACGTTCGCGCCACTCGCCCCGATCATTCCCTTCAGCGACGAGGCCGACGTCGTCGAGAAGGCGAACGATACGGAATTCGGCCTGGCCGGCTACTTCTACACGCGCGATCTTGCCCGCATGTTCCGCGTGGCCGAAGCGCTCGAATGCGGCATTGTCGGCGTCAATTCCGGCCTGATCGCCAACGAGATGGCGCCGTTCGGAGGCTACAAGCAGTCGGGTCTCGGCCGAGAAGGCTCCAAATACGGGATCGAGGACTATCTCGAGATCAAATATATCTGCGTTGCCGGCCTATGACCCGCTTTCCGCCCCAATGGTGCGAAAGCACCCCCGACCTCGTCTGCCTCGGCCTGTCGGCGCTCGACTATATCTGGACGGTCGACCGCTTTGCCGGCCCGGCCGGCGACAAGGTGCGTGCGTCCGAATTCGCGACGATCGGCGGCGGCATGGCGGCGACGGCCGCCGTCACGGCGGC
>NZ_JBHSUM010000091.1:0-15722 GCF_042660605.1 Nitratireductor sp. GCM10026969 | reverse complement strand
CGACCTGTCTTCGTCCGAAGCCTTCAGGACCCGTGACCGAAGATCCCCGCTCAGTGCTCTTCCCATCATCCACCTCCATCGAGGTGGATGTTGAATCACCTGCGAACGCTGGCGTCACATCTCAATCGATTCATCGAGCACAGGACGTGCTCTAGCGTCAGATGAGGAGATTCGCCGCGCTTATGTGACGGGCGAGGCGCTGATGCTGCTGCGTATCGAGGGCATCGTGGTCTTTGCAGCCGCGACGCCGCCTTCTTGCTCCATGGCGGCGCCTGATATCTCGTGCTCTTTCTTGCCCCCGACCTCTCTTCTCGCCTATACTGCCGGAAAGTGGATCGGCGCCATTGCCTACAACCGCCGTGCGCGCCTAGCGACTTTAGCACAGTACCGACCGCCTAGAAGGCCGGGGCGCTGGGCGCGGCATCGCGCGCATAGCGGCAGATGCGCTCGGAGAGACGCCCGAGACTGGCGCGTAGCGCTGGGAAGCCGTCGTTCTTCTCCAGTGTGTTTGGGTTCATATAGAGGTCGCGGTTGATTTCGATCTGCAGGCTGTGCCGCCCTTCCGTCGGTCGGCCATGCCGCGAGACCAGTTCCGCGCCCTTGTAGGGATCGTTGATGGCGACGCTATAGTCCATCTCCTCGATCACGGATGCCACGAAGGCTGTGAACTCGGGCGCGCAAGAGGTGCCGTCACGGTCGCCGAGAACGAAGGCGGGCCGCGGCTGGCCGGGGTCCGGCGACAAAGCGTTTCCGAAGGCGGTCATCGAGTGGCAATTGACGTGCCATGCCGTGCCCCAGCATCGGTGCGCCTCGTCGAGCGCGGCATCCAGCACCTCGTGATAGGGCCGCCAGCACAGATCGATGCGGCGCTGCACCTCCGCGATACTGAGAAGCCGATCATAAATCGGTACTTTGTCTCCGATTTCGCGGAAGATCAGGCCGACTCCGCGCTTGGTATGATCGCTCGGGCTCACCGGACCCGGCCAGGGCTCTTCGAGCAGTTCCTCGTCGAGATCGACGAGCGTCCTATTGGGATCGATGTAGGTCCGGGCAAAACGGGCGATGACGAGCACCGCTCCATGTCGCGGCGCGTCGGCGACGAGTTCGTCGACGAAGCGATCCTCGCCGCCCTGGAGGAGGTGGAGCGGCACGGCCGGCCGGAAATCCGGCGGATAGACCGCGCCGCTATGGGGGGAATCAAAGACCACCGGCGCGCTTGATCCTGCAGGGTCGTGTCGCCGCACGGTCATCTCCTGCAGTGTTTCCCTGGCAGAAGGGCCCAACTCGCGATGCGTCCTGCTCATCTTCGTTCTTAGGCAATGTCTTCACCATGCTCGCCGGCGGGGTTGGCACGGGTCGGCATCTTTCGGATCTGTGGAAGAAGGTCCCGGCTGAATACATCGTGCAGGCGCTTCAGCTCCTCCACCGGCCGCTCGTGCTCGTCCACCCGGATATCCCAGAGCGGGTATTCCTCCGTGTCGACGATGTAGATCGTCGCCGAGCGCTCACCCTTGGTGTCGCCGCCCGCTTCATCGCCGGCCGCCAGAGCCTCGATTAAGCGCTTGTCGAGCGGACTGTCGGCCATTTGCTTGAATGTCTCCGCCGCGGTGCGCAGAACATGCGGGCCGGCCAAGCGGTTGCCCTGCACGGTGAACCCGTCATCTAGGTGATGACCCGCCCAGTCGGGGCACCCGGAGCCCGTCCAGGCGGCCCTGCCACCCGATACGTCGACGATGGCGAACTGGCGCAGGTCGGCTCGGGGGTCAAGGTCTTTCAGGCGCTCCACGACTTCGTCAGCGGAAAGCCCTTGCCGCAAGAGATCAAGGCCGTCTATCCCGATATAGGGATTGAGCCGTGCCTGCGTGGCGATGGCGCCCACGCGGGTGAAAGCATGCGTCAGCAACTTGCCGACAGCAGGCATCGCAGTGGCCGCAGCGACCCCGAACTGGCCGGTCCTTGCGCATTTGGCGACGATCGAGAAGGTCATCGATCAGGCTTTGCTTTTTTTCGCATGGTGGAGGGCAACGTCACCCGCGCGAACCGGTTCCGCCGCCGCAGGGATCGGCTCATAGTGGCCGCCCCCATAAGACGCCATACCAGAACCGACCCTCGCATCTCCCGAAAGGACAGTAGTGGTCCGGCCATGGCGTGTCCTACCGGTTAGATTGAGTAATGTGCAGTTTTGCGGCGGTGGCGCTGACGCCGGAGCGGAAGTCGACCACGCGATCCGATGCCGGCGCATTTTTGCTCGACGCTGATGCGCTATTGATGAGTGACCCCTCTTGACCGCATCGACAAAGCAACTGACGCCGCAGCCATAATCGGTCAGTCGTTCATCATACCGGATGCTTCTGCGAAGCGAACAACCCTCACTGCCAGATGTTGATCGTGGCCAGTGTCCGCATCAAATGATCGGAGAGAAGGCTCTCGGCAAGTTTCGCATCTCGCGCGGCGATTGCCTCGACAATCGCCGAAAGGTCCTTGTGCGTCTGCGTGCGCACCGGCTGCGGCGCAGGTTTTTCGGTTTCCCTGCCGTCGAAGGCAACGGCCCGCCGGTCGGCCAGGATGCTCTCCATGATCTGCATGAGAAATCGGTTTTTGGTCGCCGCGAACATCTGCTCGTGGAGCGCATAGATGCTTTCCTTGAAGTCGGCCCAGGTCGTCGCATCGAGGACGTTTTCGAGCATCTGCCGCATGGCCGCTACATCGCCTTCATCGGCACGGCTGACCACCAAATGCATCATGGCGGGCTCGAAAAGGAGCCGCCCCTCGACGATTTCCACGAAGGAGGGTACGGCGTCATGCGTGCCAGCGTCGGTCTGGTCCATGCGCTCGAAGACCTGGTCGGCATCTTCGGTAAGGAAGGTCCCTGCCCCGACGCGGCGGCGCACCAGCCCTTCGCGCTCCATGATCGAAAGCGCGCTGCGCACGGCGGTGCGGCTCGTCCTCAGCTGGCTCGCCAGCTCGCGCTCGTTGGGCAGCTTGGAGCCTGGTATCATGATGCCATCGCGGATCGCCCGCAGAAGCGCGCGATAAACGAGCGAAGGCGTAGCCCTCTCCTGTGAGGTCACGACATTGAGTTCGATGGGGCGGGCGCTGGTGTCCATTTTCTCTTCTGAACGAGTCGAATGCGCTTGAGAAACCCTGTCTTATGCGTGAAGTCAACCATTCCGGTTCAATCCGGATCGTTCTACCTCTGGACCGTCACTGATTTCCCGCTCGCCGCTGAATGCGCAAGCGCATCCAGCACCGGGATCGCGTCGAAGGCTTCCTGCCATGGCTGGAGATAGGGCGTTCCGTCGCGGGTCGCGGTGACGAAATGGTCGATTTCATCGGCAAGGTCGCCGGTGATCCGGCCGTTGATCTCCGGCCACAGATGTGTGTCCCCGCCAATCGTGCCGGCATCAGAAACGGCATAAAAGCCCTGGTCGGTAACATCGAGATAGGTGGCGGCCCTGGTGCCGACGACTTCCAGGGCGGCGCGGAACCCGTTCATCAGCCCGTCCGGCCAGGCCCAACTGTAATCGATGCTGCCGATAGCGCCGTTCTCGAAATTGACGACGGCGTAAAGCGCATCCTCATTTCCGGTACCCAGCACCTCGCGCTTCTGGGCATAGACCCGCGAGATCCGCGAGCGGGCGATCCACTGCATAGCGTCGATGTCGTGAACGCCCATGTAGAAGAGAATGGAACTCGCCGGCCCCAGCCGCCGGGCCGTGGAGCGGATGCCGTTGCGCTTGGCGCGCAGATGGATCACCTCACCCAGGCGTTCAGGCGCGACCGCCTCGTGCACCTGGACGTAGCGCGGGTCGAAACGCAATATGTGCCCGACCATCAGCCTGGCGCCGCTCTCTTCGACCGCCGCCGCGATCCTGCCGGCGGTGGCCGTGTCATGGGCCATGGGCTTTTCCAGCAGGATCGCCTTGCCTGCACGGACCGCGGCGACTGCCGCCTCCTCGTGCAGGCGGTCCGGCAGGCAGATGCTCACCGCCTCGATATCGGCACGCGCCAGAAGTTCCGTGAATTCCGCATGGGCCTCAGCGCCGGTGGCGCTTGCCACTGCCGCGGCTGCGTCCGGGTTCTTGTCGCAGACGGCGACGAGCTTCGCCGCCGGGTGCTGGGCATAAAGGCGTGCGTGCCGCGCCCCGAAATAGCCAAGCCCGATGACGCCGACCCCAAGCTCATTCATCCCTGCCGCCCCTCTCCGATCGGCCATTGCGCGAAATCCTGCAGGAATTGCACCAGCGTCTCGGTGCAGGCGGAGAAGAACCGTTCCCCCTGTTCGGCGCTGGCGAGCGACGGGTCGCCCAGCGTGCCGGTGGGCGAGAGGGCGGCGAAATCGAGATAGGTGCTGACCCGGCTTCCTTCCACGAGATCTGTGGAGAGATAGGGCGTTCCGCTCTCCGGATAAATCGAAGCGGCCTCGTCGATGCGCACGAGGCTCGGCTTCAGATGCTGCATCATCGCAGTCTCGAACTCGCCGGCATGGCCCGTGCCTCCCTTACGCGACTTGCGCAGGGAGGCGATCTCGGCGGCGGCCAGCTTGAAGTAGGTGAAGCCGGCGATGCGCGCCTTCCCATAGTGCTCATGCCCGAGGGACGTGGCCATCATGTCGATGAGATTGGCGTTGCCGCCATGGCCGTTGACGAGGACGATGCGGCGAAAGCCGTGCTTCACGACGCTTCCCACGATGTCTGCGCCGAGCGCCATCAGCGTTTCCGCCCTGAGCGTGATGCTGCCGGCAAACTGCATATGGTGAGGGGAATAGCCGTACCAGGGTGGCGGCAGCACGAGAACATGCGGCGCCAGCCGCTCGGCGGCGGCAAGGCACAGGCCCTCGGAGAGCATCGTATCCGTACCGAGCGGCATGTGATTGCCGTGCTGCTCCACCGACCCGATCGGCAGGACGAGCACAGTTCTCTCCCGGTCGAGCGCGTCGATTTGGGGTGAGGTCATCTCCTCGAAGCGCACCTGCGGCCCTCCTATCCGATGGTGAAGGTTGCGGTTCTCAGGTCGGACATGGCTTCCAGCGAATAGCGCCCACCGATGCGGCCAATCCCGCTTTCCTTACCGGATGCGCCACCGAAGGGAATATGCAGCTCCCAGTAATTGCTGGTGTCGTTGACATTCACGATCCCCGCCTGCACCTCTTCGACGAAGCGGAACGCGCGGTCTATGTCGCGCGTAAAGACGGAGGCGACGAGCCCGAATCGGTTGTCGTGGGCCGCGGCGAGCGCTTCCTCATCGCTCTCCACCCGGATGAGCGGTGCGACAGGACCGAACGTTTCCTCTTGGTTCAGGAGGCTGTCGCGGCCAACATTGCCGAGCACCGTGGGCTGGAAATAGAGGTCGCTTGGCAAGCCCTGGGCGGGGCGGCCGCCTGCCAATGCCTGCGCCCCCCGCTTCAGCGCATCGTCGACATGCTCGGCCACCTTTGCCGCGACGGCCGGATTGTTGAGCGGGCCCATGGTCACATTCTCCCGGCGAGGATCGCCGAGCACGACCTTTCCCGCTTCCTCCACCATGCGTTCGGCGAAGGCGTCATAAATGGCGGTGTGAACGAGGACGCGCTCGGAGGAGGAGCAGACCTGGCCGGCATTCACGAAGCAGCCGGAGGCGGTCGCGCGCACGGCCTTGTCGAGATCGGCATCGTCGAGCACGATCACCGGGCCGTTGCCGCCCAGTTCCAGAAGCTGCGCCTTGCCTGCGGCGCGCGCGGCGATCTTCCGGCCGGTAGGCACGCTGCCGGTGAAGCCTACAGCATCGGTGCCCGGGTTGGAGACGATCTCGTCGCCCACTTCCGGGCCGGCGCCCGTGACGAGGTTGAGAATGCCGGCGGGCGGATCGGCCTCGGCGATCACCTCCGTCAGGGCGGCTGCAATCAGGGCGGTGGTGGGCGCTGGATTCCAGATGATGGCATTGCCCGCCGCGAGGCCGGGCGCCAGATACTCCACGGGAATGTTGACCGGAAAATTCCAGGGCGTGATGACGGCATAGACGCCGCGCGGACGATAGAAGGTAATCACCCTCTTCGAGGGGTCCTCGGTCGGGATGGTGCGTCCTTCGAGATATTTGACCAGGTCGGCTGCGAGGTTGAATCCATCGGCCGCCTTGCCGATTTCGAAGCGCGCTTCGGCGACGGGCTTGCCCTGCTCCAGCGTCAGCAAGGCTGCAAGCGGCTCGGCTCTCTTCTCGATGCGATCTGCCATGCGGCGCAGGAGCGCCGCGCGGTCCCAAAGCGATGTGCGCCCCCACGCGGCTTGCGCGTTTCGCGCTGCCGCGATTGCCTGCCGCGCCGTCTCGCGGCTGCTCCACGCTATGCGGCCAATCGGCCTGCGGTCGATGGGGCTTAGCGCTTCCTTGGTGGCGCCCGACGCTTCGCCCTGCCACTGCCCGGCGATGAAGTCCGTCCTGCCGTCGAATGTGAAACTCATGGCGCACTCAAAGCTCGCAGTAAAGGTTGCAATTGATTTGGAATGGTCTCTATAGTGCAGCCAATGGGTAAAGTGTCAATGATCTTTGGCCGCGATTGCGGCCGGCACGCCATGCCCAGTGGGGTGAGCCAAGGGAGGAATAGAATGTCACTGAAGAAGCTTCCCGCAGCGGCCATGCTGGTGGGCGCGACCCTCGCGGCCCAGCCCTCCTCCGCGCAGGATATCACGTTGGAATTCGTCGTCTGGAATTATGCGCTGGACACGATCCAGGACAATGTCCGCCGCTTTGAGGAGGCCAATCCGGGCATCAAGGTCAACGTTACCGACTATACCTGGCCCGACTATCAGGACAGCCTAGTGCTGCGCTTCCGTGGCGGCACGCAGACAGACGTGCTCTATGGCGGTCAGGATTGGTTGCCGGCCTGGGCCTCGGCCGGATGGATCGCGCCGCTCGACAAGATCGTGCCGGAAGGCATGATCGACACGCTGAGTGGCGAGATGGCCGGTTTCGCCCTCTCCGATGTCACTTATGAGGACCAGGTCTACGGTCTGCCCTACTACGCCGACACGATCTCCTTCCTCTACAATTCCGAGATCCTCGAGGAGCACGGCATCGAGGTGCCGGAGACCTGGGAGGACGTGACGGCGGCAGCCGAGAAGCTCAAGGCGGCCGGCATGGATCGCCCCATCGTCTACGAATACAATCAGGAACTGCCCAACTTCTTCGATGCATTCGTGGCGCAGGTCTATGGGCGCGGCGGCGATCTCTTCGATGAGGATCTGAACGCGGTGTTCAACCAACCGGACAATGCCGCCTACCAGCACCTCGAATGGCTGCGCGATGCCTTCGAGAAGGAGTTGGTGCAGCCGGAGAACCACGAATCCAACATCATCACGACGATGAATACCGGCCAGCATGCCTTCACCATCGTCTACAATTACGTGCTGGCGGCCATGAACAACAAGGCGGAGCAACCGCTTGCCGGCCAGTTCTCCCTGGCGCCGATGCCGGGCGAGGCACATTCGACGCTGGGCTTCGCCAAATTCTACGCCGTCACGGCCACGACGGCCGACGATCCCGAAAGGGCAGAGGCTGCCTGGAAGTTCGTCGAGTTCATGGCAGGCCAGCCCTACGATGTCGCCAAGCGCTGGGCAGTCGAGCACGGGCTGGGCTTCGGACAACTGCCGCTCCTGGAGGACCAAGAGGTCAGAGAAGCGTGGGGCGAGTGGGTCGACATGGACGTGCTTTCCAATCAGATAGAGAACGCACGAGCCGGCACCTGGACCGAGTGGACGGCCGTCTGGTCGGCCTTTTTCCGGCCGCTGCTGGCGAGCGCCATGGTGGGCGAGATCAGCGTCGAGCAAGCCATGAACGACGGCGCCGAGCGCTGGAACACGCTGCGCGAGCAGTTTGCCAACCGCTAGCGGTTAGCTCACGGGCGGCTTGTTCACAGGCCGCCCTCCATACACGCTCAACCACCACTTCCAGGATGTCATCTCGCCGATGTGGGCCATCAAACGTTATCCGCTGCTCTGGCTGCTGCCCGCGCTCCTGCCGGTCGCGGCCTTCATCGTCTACCCGGTGGCTTACGCGTTCTGGACCAGCCTGCATCAGGTGATGCTCCTGTTTCCGGGCGAGCCTTTCGTCGGCTTCGACAACTACGCCCGGGTGCTCACCTCCAGCTACTTCAGGACCGCATTTCTCAATTCCGTCGTCTTCATGCTCCTGGCGGCGCCCCTTGTGGTGATCCTGGGGGTCTCTGCGGCCTTGTTCCTGCAGCGGCGCTTCGCCGGCTCGATGTTGGTCCGCTCCGTCGTGTTGCTGCCATGGGTGCTGCCGGGCGCGATCAGTGCGGTCCTTTGGATCTGGGTTTTCCACCCCAGCTTCGGCATCATAAACGGCGTACTTCTGGGGGTCGGCGCCCTGGATGCGCCGATCCAATGGCTGAACACGCCGCGGCTGGCCTTCGCCTGTGTCCTGGTCGCCCATGTCTGGACGCAAATTCCCTTCGCGGTGGTGCTCACCATGGCCGCACTTTCCGCCATAAATTCCGAGACGTTGGAGGCGGCAACGATCGACTGCCGCAACGGCTGGAAGCGCTTCTGGTATGTTGTCTTCCCGGAGGTCAAGGCGATGATCGTCGTGCTTCTGATCTATAACGCCCTCATCGCCTTCACCACTTACGATCTCGTCTATGCGATGACCGGCGGCGGGCCGGGCACGGCCACGACGCTGCTCGCCTTCCAGATCTGGCGCGAGAGCTTCGCGATGTATGATTTCGGCGCGGGTTCGGCGCTCGCCTTCGTCATGGTGGCCGTGGCGGCCCTGCTGATCGTCCTCATCACCCGCGCCCTGCCGTCGGATCTGTTCGGGGAGCGTCCATGATGGCCGGCCGCGGCAACCGCCTTTCCACCTTCCTCATCGCCACGCTGATCCTGATGTTCACGGGCGGGCCAGTGCTTCTGGCGCTCTATGGGAGCCTTGTTCCCGACCGGGTCCTGCTCAGCCGGGAGACTTCCGTTTTCGACTACGGGCTTTCGCTCGAGAGTTATCGTTATGTCTTCTTCGGCGAGCTACCGCCCTCCTATCTGGTGGAGGGCGCCAACCGGTCGATGATCTCTGATGCCGCCCGGCAGGTGCCGCAGAGCCTGTGGAACAGCGCGCGCATCGCGCTTTCGGCCATGGCGCTCAACATCCTGCTTGGCGCGCCGGCAGCCTATGTCTTCGCCCGCTACGCCTTTCCGGCCAAGAAGCTGAGCTTCATGTTCATCATCCTCTCGCCGCTGGTGCCAACGACGGCGCTCGTGGTGCCGATCTACATGCTGATGCAGTCGCTGGGGCTGATCGGCTCCATCTACGGTATCATCCTAGTGCATACCGCGCAGGCGCTACCTTTCACGGTGCTTATCTTGTCCGTTTTCTTCCGCAAGCTGCCGACGGAACTGTTCGAGGCGGCGATGCTCGACTGCTGCACCGGCTTCCAGGGCTTCATCCGCATCGCCGTGCCGCTGGCCCTGCCCTCCATAGGGGCGACGGGCCTCTTTGCCTTCATGCTCTCCTACTCTGAGTACATCTTCTCCCTGGTATTGTCCGGCGAGGCGCGATCGCGCCCCGTCTCAGTGGTCATGGCCGCGCTTGCGCGCAACACGGACGTGTCGTGGAGCCTGCTCAACACCAGCATCTTCATCGCTATCATCCCCACGCTCGTGCTTGTGGTCCTGGTCTGGCGCTTCGTCGTCGAGGGTCTGCTCTCGGGCTCGGTCAAAGGATAGGAGACAATGGAGTCGGGAAACCGGAACCGTCCCCACCCGCTCAAACATCTGCCGGCAGGGGCTGCGCAGCACAAGACCGCCGGTCCCTACTCACCGGTTCTTGAAGTCGATGCCCGCCGGCTGGTGGTGATCTCGGGCCAGGTGGCGGTGGATCCGAACGGCAACGTGATAGGCTCGACGATTGAGGAGCAGACCCGTGCCACGCTCGACAATTGCGCGCGGCAGCTGGCCACGGTCGGCTGCGGTTTGGCGGATGTGTTCAAGGCCAACATCTACCTTCTGAACCTTGCCGATTGGGATCGTTTCAACATGGTCTACGAAGCGATTCTGCCCGAACCCCGCCCCGTCAGGACGGCGGTTCAGGCGGTGCTTCTTCCAGGCTTCCTGGTGGAAATCGAGATGTGGGCCGTAAAGGCCGGGAAATAGGATCGTTCATGGCATCCGTCGAACTGAAATCGGTCAGCAAGAGCTTCGGCAATGTGAAAGCCGTACGGGACGTCTCTCTGACGATCCCGGACCGCGAGTTCGTGGTCTTCGTCGGCCCATCGGGATGCGGCAAATCCACCCTGCTACGCGTGATCGCCGGACTGGAAGAAATAAGCGCGGGCGAGATCAGCATCGGCGGCAGGCGCGTGAATGACATACCGGCAGCCGATCGTGGTATCGCCATGGTGTTCCAGTCCTATGCACTCTATCCGCATATGACGGTGGGTGAAAACATGGGTTTCGGCCTGAAGATGTCCGGTGTGCCGAGGGAAGAGGTGAAGGCCAAGGTCGCGCAAGCAGCTTCCATATTGCAGATCGAGGAATTGCTGGAGCGCAAGCCGAGGGCGCTTTCCGGTGGCCAGCGCCAACGTGTCGCCATCGGCCGGGCGATCACCCGCAACCCGGATGTTTTCCTGTTCGACGAGCCTTTGTCCAACCTGGATGCCGGCCTGCGCGCACAGATGCGCGTCGAGCTTGCCCGCCTGCACGCCGAATTCAACGCCACCATGATCTATGTAACGCATGATCAGGTGGAGGCGATGACTCTTGCCGATCGGATCGTCGTCCTGAACAAGGGCCGCATCGAGCAGCAGGGCGCGCCCCTCGATCTTTATGAGCGCCCCGACAGCATGTTCGTGGCGAGTTTCCTCGGACAGCCCAAGATCAACTTCCTCGACGTCACAATGCAAGCGAAGCAGGGTGCGACCGTTCTCCGCCTTTCCGACGGACACGAGGTGACACTTCCAAGTGGCCTCTCCGGCAAAGTCACGCCGGACGCGGCGGCGGTGCTCGGCATACGGCCAGACGCAATAACCGTTTCAAGCAGAGCAACGGCAGGCGCCATCCCCGGCAAACTTGACCTGGTCGAGCATCTGGGAAGCGAAACGTTGATGCATATCCGCCTGCCGGAAATTTCCGAGCTGGTCACCGTCGCCGCGCCAGGAAGCAAGCGCTTCAAAAAGGGAGCAAACTGCTGGATCACCTTCGATCTAAAACGGGTTCTCTTATTCGACCACAGGGGATTACGGATTCCCTAGCCTGCTTCCAGTGACGAAGGATGAACGCGTCTGCCCTGCAGGCGCCGAGGATGCCAACCTTCAGACCGAAGCTACGCGACAGCCCGCGGATACCGTTCTCGATGACGATGGATTGCTGCAAAGCAAGGGGGGAACCAGCAAATGATAATTGCCCCGAAATTCTCACATCTGTTGCGGCCTAGAAAAAACCCGGTTCATGCATCTCTCGGCACAATCACGCTGTCTTTGCTTATGCGAAAAACCCGCACCAAACAGCTAGCAAGTTAATGTTCCCCTTACGTACACTTGGTCATTGGTGAACCCAGCGCAGGCACAGGCCAAACACGGCCAATTTTAGCAAATTGACCGTGCCTGATGTTGGCTCAAATTGGCTGACAACCCCTACCGAAATCGCCAGCTATGCTGCTCATTTTAGTACATGGCTCGCGCATCTTCCGATAGCTCAACAGGAAGCTCTTCCAATGAGAAAGCTGGATCGGCGCCTCACGCACAGGAGACTTGAACGGATATTCTGACGGTGCAATTCTCAAGCTTGCGCGGGTATTTGCGCATCTGGCCGCACGAGAAGATCATGCGCTGGATCTGACAAGGAGCGCATGCGATGAAAAAGCGAGCGGCAATCTACGCCAGATTTTCGACCGACCTTCAAAATGAGCGCACCATCGATGATCAGATAGCACTTTGTCAGAAGCATGCCGGGCAACACGATCTCTACGTTGTGGGCACGTTTGAAGACCGCGCAAGATTGGGCGCCTCGGTTTCGGACGCGATGGCTTGCTCCGTCTTAATGGACGCCGCCAAAGACAATGCTTTTGATGTCCATGTCGCGGAAGCATTGGACCGTCTCTCTCGTGACATCGAAGACCTAGCAGGCATTCATATGCGCCTAGCCTTCCTCAATATCGAAATAAGAGCTGTGCTCGATGGCGTGGCCAACACGGTTCTCGTCGGCCTTCGGGGGCTGCTGGTCGGCCAACTCTATCGCGAAGACAACACGCATAAGATTCGACGTGGCCAGGCTGGGCGTGTCGGACAGGGCCTCAACGCCGGTGGGCTAACCTACGGCTATGCTCCGGTCCCAGGCAAGCCTGGAAGAAGGCAGATGTCGAGGAAGAGGCTGAAATCATCCGCCGCAACTTCAGCGAATATGTCGCCGGGCGCACGCCACTCGCCAAGAGCATCGGCGATCCGTACGTGACTGGTCCGCGCTCGACGGAACTCTACCATCTGCGCGAGGCGGTTCTTGCAGAACTGGTAAAAGCCCTACCCGCCTTCGTCGTCGTTTCGCTGCACCCCGCCATCCTCAAGCGCTACGAAGAGCAACTCGAAAATCTGCAATACGCGCTGGCGGAGGGCATCCGGTCAGGTGATCAGGAATGCGCGAAAGCCATACGGGAATTGATCGAAACGGTGACGGTCTACCGCGATCCTTCACAACAGCCCGGCGCTGTCGAGATCAAGATTGCAGGACGCCTGAATTCGATCCTGGGGAGAGCGCGCCTACCCCAATGGCGTCAAACAGGTGTGGGGATTGGTGGTAGCGGAGGGGCGCTTCATTTCAACATTTTATGTCCTCAAAAATGGGAGAAGAAACCATGAAACGGGCTTTCTTGCTGTCGCTCGCCGTGGCCTTGCCGGCGACGGGCTTCGTCTCTACGAGCGCGGTCGGCGATCCGGCCATGAGTTATGGCCAGCGTCCGGCATATCTGGTGGACAAGCTCGAAGAGGGCGAGTTGAAGGACAAATTGTCCGGCTGCCTGGCACAAACACCCGAGCGGACCGATTTTTCGATCGGTCACCGCGGCGCGCCGCTCATGTTCCCCGAGCATACGGTCCAGTCGAACCTCGCGGCGGCACGTCAGGGCGCCGGCATCCTCGAATGCGACGTGACCTTCACAAGGGACAAGGAACTCGTCTGCCGGCACGCGCAGAACGATCTCCACACCACGACCGACATCGTGACCACCGACCTGAACGCCAAGTGCACCCAGCCCTTCACGCCGGCCTCGGGAGAGACCGAAGCCACGGCCGAGTGCCGCACCTCCGACATAACGCTCGAGGAATTCAGGACGCTCAAGCCCAAGATGGACTCCTCGGACCCGACAGCCGAAACGGCAGAGGCCTTTCTGGGCGGCACGGCGCCTTTCCGCACGACCCTTTATGCCGACGGCGCCGAGTTGATGACGCACGCCGAATCGATTGAGCTCTTCAAGTCGCTCGGCGCCAAGTTCACGCCCGAACTGAAGGCCCCCTCGGTCGAGATGCCTTTCGACGGCTTCAGCCAGGAAGATTACGCGCAGAAACTCGTCGACGAATATGAGGCGGCCGGCGTACCGCCGGAAGACGTCTGGCCGCAGAGCTTCAACCTGAGCGACATCCGCTACTGGATCGACAACACCGCCTATGGCGAACAGGCGGTCTATCTTGATGACCGCTACGAAGCGTCGGACGACGACGAAGGGATGATCGATCCGAACGATCCCGCGACCTTCAAGCCGACCATGCAGGAGCTGGCCGACATGGGCGTGAACTACATCGCGCCGCCGATCTGGATGCTCATCACCACGAACGAAGCCGGAGAAATCGTCCCGTCGGCCTATGCCGAGGCGGCGAAGGAAGTCGGGCTCACCATAATCTCCTGGTCGCTCGAGCGCTCCGGACCGCTTGCCGACGGCGGCGGCTGGTATTTCCAGTCGGTCGAGGACGTGATCGACAGCGATGCGGACTATTACAACGTGCTGCACGTTTTGGCGCAGGACGTCGGGATCGTCGGCATGTTCTCCGACTGGCCCGCGACCGTGACATTCTACGCGAACTGCTACGGTCTGTGAGACGCCGGCCACGGCGCGCCTGACGCGCCGGCGCATTCAGATCCGCTCGGCAGGCGTATCCGGCATGACATCCGGCCGGCTACGCCGCCGAGCGCCCTCCCCGCTGTGGCACGACTCCCGACATGCGGAGGCCGGAAGACGTCCACGGTCTCGTGACCATATCGACATCGAATCGGATTGAGGATGATGAGGATCCGCTTTTCGGCCAATCTCGGCTTCCTCTGGAACGAACGGCCCCTCCCCCAGGCTGTACGCGCAGCCGCGCGTTCGGGCTTCGACGCAGTCGAGCTGCACTGGCCGTATGCGGTCGAGCCCGCGCTCCTCAGGCAAGCGCTGGCCGAAAGCGCGCTGCCGGTTCTCGGCCTGAACACGACGCGGGGTGACCCGGAGGCCGGAGAGTTCGGCCTTTCCGCCCTGCCCGGCCGCGAGAAGGACGCCCGCACCGCCATCGACCGGGCGCTCGCCTACGCGGCCGAGATTGGCGCCGCGTCCGTCCACGTCATGGCGGGCAGGACGGACCATCCGGATGCCCGCGCCACCTTCATCGGCAATCTGCGCTACGCGGCCGACCGGGCAGCACCGATGAAGACAACCATCCTTCTGGAGCCGCTCAACAGCCATGACGTACCGGGCTACTTCCTGACCGACAACGCGCTGGCTGCAAGGCTCATCGACGAGGCGGCCCGTGACAATATCCGCATCATGTTCGACTGCTACCATGTCGGGCGGTCCGGCAAGCCGGTGCTGGAGGAGTTCACCGCCCATCGCGCCCTCATCGGCTACGTGCAGTTCGCCGCCGTGCCCGACCGTGGCGAGCCCGACCATGGCGATGTGGATTACGCCACGCTGCTGCCCACGCTGGCGGAAAGCGGCTACCACGGCTATTTCGGCGCCGAATACCGGCCACGGGGGACGACGGAAGACGGGCTCGGCTGGCTTTCCCGTTGGCGTTGAGCCCGTCTCCCGCAACGGCAGGGTAATCTCGTGTGAAAAGCTTTGTTGCGGCGTTGGCAAATGAGACGGGTCACACGTCGGTCGTCATCCCGGAAGCCGTAGCGACAGCGCAGGCTGTCCGGGATCCATTCCGGAACGGTTTCGCTGGTCAAAGCACTGGGGAATGGATCCCGGCCCTCTCTCCGCTTCGCTTCGTTCGGCCAGGATTGACGTCCGTGGAAACGAACACCGCTCATCTTGCCCACTCTGTTGGCCCGCCCGTTGGTCGCCCGGGGCCGCGCGGCGGCGTTTTTAGCCGGAAGCAAACTCGCCGTTTTCTTCCGTTACTCGGACTGGGCGTTTCCGCCGCGCGCGGGCCTCTTCGCCGATCCGCCACCCTTGGGCGGGTTGTCGATCATGGCCATATGAACGGGAACAGCCATGATGGAGCCCGCCATGACGCCTTTCTCGCTTCTCGACCTCGCCCCCATCGCCGAGGGCGCCTCGGCCGCCGATGCACTTGCCAACATGTCCGACCTTGCCACCCGTGCCGAGGCGTGGGGCTACAACCGCTTCTGGCTCGCCGAGCATCACAACATGCCGGGGATCGCCAGCGCGGCCACGGCGGTGCTGATCGCCCATGTGGCCGCCGCCACGCGGCGCATCCGCGTCGGCGCGGGCGGGATCATGCTGCCAAACCACGCGCCGCTGATGGTGGCCGAGCAGTT
>NZ_JBHSUM010000090.1:0-16342 GCF_042660605.1 Nitratireductor sp. GCM10026969 | reverse complement strand
GCGGCGCAGTCCCGACCCGGCAGTGCGCTGCCGCGCCTTTCTCGAGGCGCTGGAAAAGACGGCTCGGGCCGGCCTCAAGGAGATCGACCGGCTGGAGCTCGCCGCCGCGCAGATGGAAAGGCGGCTCAAGACCAAGCGCCGCCACTCGCACCTGCCGCATCTGGCGCAGCTGGTCCTGTCACGCCCGGTCGTCACCACCGCGCTGATCGCCGCCGAGCTCAAGGTCACCCAGCGCGGCGCGCTCAACCTTGTCAGTGAGCTTGGCGTGCGCGAGATCACCGGTCGCGGGCGATACCGCGCCTGGGGTGTTTTGTAGGCAAGGCGGGCTGCGGCCGGCGCCTTGAACTTTTCCGAAAGACGGGCATTCTGCGAAAAAAAGCACCGGCGCTAAAAGGAGAGGGAACAAAGGCGCGGCGAACTCGTTCCGACCGATGGACCTGGTTGAAGGGGGAAGTGCGATGAACGACTCCGGACTCAGTCCGGCGGCAACGGCTTTGCGACGCGCACTCGGTTCCGAGGCATTTCTGAACGGCCTTCCGATTGGCATCTATTGCTGCGACCGGGACGGGTTCATCCGGCAGTTCAACCGCCGGGCGACCGAGCTTTGGGGACGCGAACCGGAAATTGGCGAGACCGACGAGCGCTTCTGCGGTGCGCACAAGCTGTACCGCTCCGACGGCACACCCCTGGCGCACGATGAGACACCGATGGCGGACGTGCTGCGCACCGCCGTTCCCGCGCGTGATCAACACGTCCTCGTCGAGCGGCCGGATGGTACGCGGTGGCACGTTCTCGTCAACATCGAACCGCTGTTCGATCCCGATGGCGCTTTCGTCGGCGCGGTGAACTGCTTTCAGGACATCACCGAGCTCGAGCGTGTCCACGAGGCGCTTCAGGACAGCAAGGACGAACTGGAGGACTTTTTCGAGAATGCCGGCATCGGCCTTCACATCGTCGGCGCCGACGGCGTGATCGCGCGCGCCAATCGGGCGGAACTGGACATGCTCGGCTATACCAGGGAGGAATATGTCGGCCGGCCGATTTCGGAATTTCACGTCGACGGGCCGGTGATCGAGGATATCCTGTCCCGGCTTTTCCGCGGCGAAGCCCTGGACCGGTATCCCGCCCGGCTGCGCGCCAAGGACGGCTCCGTCCGACATGTGCACATCACCTCGAGCGCGCGCTTCCGAGACGGGATATTCGTCGGCACCCGCTGCTCGACACTTGACGTTACGCGGACCCTGGAGGCGGAGGAGCGAGCGCTCGAAGGTGAACAGCGCTTCCGCGACGTTCTCGAAACCTTCCCGATGGCCGTCTACACCACCGATGCCGAAGGCACGATCACCTATTGCAATCCCGCTGCCGTCGCGCTGGCGGGTCGGGAGCCGGAGATCGGGGTGGACAAGTGGTGCGTGACCTGGCGGCTGTTCAAGCCGGACGGCACCCCGCTGCCCCATGAGGAGTGCCCGATGGCCGTGACTCTTCGGGAAAGACGGGCCGTCAAAGGCGCCGAACTGATCGCCATGCAGCCGAACGGGACGCGCGTGCGCTGCGTGCCGTATCCGACGCTGCTCTATAACAGGAATGGCAAGATGACCGGCGCGGTCAACGTGCTGGTGGACATAACCGACCGTTACCGCGCCGAGCTGGAATCTGCGCATCTGGCGGCCATCGTCTCCTCCTCCTCCGACGCGATCGTCAGCAAGTCGCTCGAAGGCATCGTCCAGACGTGGAACGAAGGCGCGAGACGCATCTTCGGTTATGATTCCGAGGAGATGATCGGGCAGCCGATCACGCGCATCATCCCGCCGGAACTGCACAGCCAGGAGGATGACATCCTGGCGCGGCTGCGGCGCGGCGAGCGCCTCGAGCATTTCGAGACCGAGCGTGTCGCGAAGGACGGCCGGCGCATCGACGTCTCGCTCACCGTCTCGCCCGTGCACGACCGGTTCGGCCGCATCGTCGGCGCCTCGAAGGTCGCGCGCGACATCACCGAGCGCAAGCGCGCGGAGGAACTGCAGCGTCTTCTGATCAGCGAACTCAACCACCGGGTCAAGAACACGCTGGCCACGGTCCAGTCGATCGCCAACCAGACGGTGCGCCTGGCCAGGGACCCGGCCGCCTTCGCCGCCAGCTTCAGCGGCCGCATCCAGGCGCTGGCCCATACGCACGACCTTCTGACACGCAACTCCTGGCAGGGCGCCGATGTCCTGTCGCTCTTGCGCGACCAGCTCCTGATCGGCGGCGCGGAGGACGAACGCATCACCTTCTCCGGTCCGGCGATCACGCTCGACCCGCAGCCCGCGCTGCACCTGGCGCTGGTATTGCACGAGCTTGGCACCAACGCGCGCAAATACGGCTCGCTGTCGGTTCCGGCCGGCCGGTTGTCCGTGCGCTGGAGCGTAGAGACCAACGGCGATCGCAGGTTTCTCCTGCATTGGGAGGAAAGCGGCGGCCCGCCCGTCAAGGTTCCGACCACGCGCGGCTTCGGCACGACGCTCATTGCAAAGAGCCTCGCTGCGCATGACGGCGAGGTTTCGCTTTCCTATCGCGCCGAGGGACTGCTCTGCGAGATCGTGCTGCCGGTCTCGGAGCGGGCCAATGAAGGCGGCGCCTTCTGGACCCCGCGGCAGCTCGAGACGCCTGCGCCGGCTATCCACGCACCGTCCACGCCGACCCGGGGCCGGGACGCGCGCGTTCTCATCGTCGAGGACGAGGCGCCGATCGCGTTGGAAGTCGCCGCCACGCTGGAAGAGGCGGGCTGCAAGGTCGTGGGGCCGGCTGCAACACTCGAAAAGGCATGGGAACACATCGCCGCGGGCGGTTTCGACGTGGCGCTGCTCGATGCCAATCTCGACGGCAACCCGGTGGACGAGCTCGCGGCCGCGCTGACGCGCGCCGACATCCCCTTCGCCTTCCTGACAGGCTACGGGCGCGACGAGTTGCCCGAAGCTTTCCGCCAGGCGCCGATGATCACGAAACCCTTCACCGGTGACGCGGCACTCGACGTCCTTGCGCGGCTGGCCGGCAGGAACGTCTCCGCCGTTCCGATCCGTAAAAAGGGGGTCTGAGCCGACCGGTAGTGGCGGAAGCGATTCGGTGGCGAAGTCGCCGAAGCATTCCGCTGTCAGCGCGCCTGGTTGGGGAAGGGGATAACGCGCGCCGGCGGCTTCTGGTGCTCGGCCGTGGCGACGGCCTCGATGAGGGTGTCCAGCGCCGCGCGGACGGTGGTGCTGGTCTTGTCCGACCCGCACAGCTTGTCATGGGCGCATTCGAGCAGTTCGCGCGCGGCCGTGAAATCGCTTTGCATCTCTCACCATCATTGCGACCGCCCCGGCACCGCAGTCTGGCGCGTGAACCCTTGCGCTTTCGCAAATCCGAACGGTTCAATTTAATTCAAGATGCCGGCGTCGCCGGGTGGATGTCGTGCATGGTTGACTTCCCGCGCGGTCGATGCGCTATGTTGCCGCATCGGCGTTCGAACCGATCGGAGGAGGGTCTCAGCAGAATTCGGCGAAGGCGGTTGCATGACGTTCAAGGTCATGTTGCGCGGCCACCGCGGGTGCGGGAAGGAAATGCCGCAGGGAGGCGGCGCGAAAGGGAGGAACGCGACTTTATGCATGTGCTTGTGATCGGCGCTGCCGGAATGGTGGGCCGCAAGCTCGTCGAGCGGCTGGGCGCGCAAGAGGACGCGCTCGGCAGGCCCGTAACCCGATTGTCCCTCGTCGACGTGGTCGAGCCGCCCGCGCCCGCCTCCCTGGCGGAACGCACCAAGGTGACGGCGCTCGACCTTTCGGCGCCGGGGAGTGCCGAACGGTTGATAGCCGATCGTCCGGACATCATCTTCCATCTGGCAGCGATCGTCTCCGGCGAGGCCGAGGCGGATTTCGAGAAGGGCTACCGGGTCAATCTCGACGGTACGCGCGCGCTCTTCGAGGCGATCCGGCACGAGGGGGCACGCGGGCCCTACCGGCCGCGTCTGGTTTTCGCCTCCTCCATCGCCGTCTTCGGCGCACCTTTCCCCGACAAGATCGGTGATACGTTCTTCACCACGCCGTTGACGAGCTACGGCACGCAGAAGGCGATCACCGAGCTTCTCCTGGCCGACTACACGCGCCGCGGCTTCTTCGACGGGGTGGGCCTGAGACTGCCCACCATCTGTATCCGGCCGGGCAAGCCCAACAAGGCGGCCTCGGGTTTCTTTTCCAACATCCTGCGCGAGCCGCTTTCCGGCCAGGAGGCGGTGCTGCCGGTCGAGGAGGACGTGCGCCACTGGTTCGCCAGCCCGCGCGCGGCGGTCGGCTTCTTCCTCCACGCGGCAAAGATCGACACGGACGAGATCGGCACGCGCCGCAACCTCACCATGCCGGGCCTTTCCGCCCTGGTGGGAGAGGAGATCGAGGCCTTGAGGCGTGTGGCGGGGGAAAAGGCGGTACGGCTCATCCGCCGCGAGCCGGACCCGGCGATCCGCGCGATCGTCGCCGGCTGGCCCACCGATTTCGACGCGCGCCGCGCCGAGGCGCTCGGCTTTGTCGCGGAAAAGAGCTTTGACGATGTCATCCGGATCCACATCGAGGACGAGCTTGGCGGGACCATCGGACATGGCTGAAGGACAATCGGGTAAGGGCCGGATCGCACTGGTGACCGGCGGCGGCACCGGGGTCGGGCGCGGCATCGCGGAGGCGCTGGCGCGGGAAGGCTACACCGTCGCGATTTCCGGCCGCCGCGCGGATGTGCTGGAGAAGGCGGCATCGGAAATGGCATCGGCGACGCAGGCGCGTGTCGAGGCCATTCCCGCCGATGTCGGCGACCCGCGCTCGGTGGCCGACCTCTTTGAGAAGATCGAGGACGCCTTCGGCCGGCTCGATCTCCTGGTGAACAATGCCGGCACCAATGTGCGGCCGGTGCCCATGGAGGAGGTGATCTTCGAGGAATGGAGCGCCATTCTCGCGGCCAACCTCACCGGCACCTTCCTGTGCACGCAACAGGCGATGCGGCTGATGAAGAAGCAGAGCCCGCGCGGCGGACGCATCATCAACAACGGCTCCATTTCAGCCACCACGCCCCGGCCGCACTCCGCGCCCTACACCGCCACCAAGCACGCCATCACGGGGCTCACCAAGTCGACCGCGCTCGACGGCCGGCCCTTCGACATCGCTTGCGGCCAGATCGACATCGGCAACGCGGCCACCGACATGACGGCGAAGATGAGCACCGGCGTCTTGCAGGCGAACGGGGAAACGGCGGCGGAGCCGACGATACCGGTCGCCCACGTGGCCGAAGCGGTGGTCTACATGGCCGGCCTGCCGCTCGAGGCGAACGTGCTGAGCATGACGGTGATGGCGACCAAGATGCCGCTGGTGGGGCGAGGGTAGGGAACAGGTGATGGAAAACGCAGAGCCGCTTCACGCACCCGTCCGCACTTCCTTCCACATCCTGGAGAATAACTGAGCATGGCAGGCGTCGAATTCATCGATGTGCGGAAGTCGTTCGGGGCGGTTCCCGTCATCAAGGGCGTGGATATCGATATCGACGACGGCGAGTTCGTCATCCTCGTCGGCCCCTCGGGATGCGGGAAGTCGACGCTCCTGCGCATGCTGGCGGGGCTGGAAAACATAACCGCCGGCTCCATCCGCATCGGCGGGCGCGTCGTCAACGCGATGCCGCCGAAGGAGCGCGACATCGCCATGGTGTTCCAGAACTACGCGCTCTATCCGCACATGACGGTGGCCGACAACATGGCCTTCTCGCTCATGCTCAAGGGCGCGCCGAAGTCCGAGCGCGACAGCCGCGTGAAGGTGGCGGCCGACATTCTCGGCCTGCCACACCTGCTCGACCGTTATCCGCGGCAGCTCTCCGGCGGCCAGCGCCAGCGCGTGGCCATGGGGCGCGCCATCGTGCGCGACCCGCAGGTCTTCCTGTTCGACGAGCCCTTGTCGAACCTCGACGCCAAGCTGCGCGTGGCCATGCGCGCCGAGATCAAGGAATTGCACCAGAGGCTGGCGACGACCACGGTTTATGTCACGCACGACCAGATCGAGGCGATGACCATGGCCGACAAGATCGTCGTCATGCATGACGGCATCGTCGAGCAGATCGGCCAACCGCTCGAGCTCTACGACAGCCCGGCCAACCTTTTCGTCGCCGGCTTCATCGGCTCGCCCGCCATGAACATGATTTCCGGCCGGCTCGATCCGGAGGACCGCACGGTCTTCGTGGCCGAGGACGGGACGCGCCTGCCGGTGGCCGATCCCGGCGAGGCGGCGGCGGGGCAGAAGCTGGTCTACGGCCTCAGGCCCGAATTCATCCGCCTCGACGACGAGGGCATCCCCGCCGAGGTCGTGGTGATCGAGCCGACGGGATACGAGACGCACATGATCGTCAGGCTCGGCGGCGGCGACGCCAATTGCGTCTTCCGCGAGCGGGTGCGGGCAGCGCCCGGCGAGACCATCTCGCTCGGCATCGACGCCCGGCACGTGCATCTCTTCGATGCCGAAACGGGCCGGAGGCTTTCGCGATGAGGCGCGGGCCGGCGGCCCGGAAGGGGCGGAGGAGGCGCCTTCCGGTCGACCGGCCCGTGCCGGACGCCCGCATGCGGGACGGCGGGTGGGCAGGATATCGGATCCCGCAATCCAAGAGGAGGAGTGGACAATGATCAAGAGACGCGACTTTCTGACGGCTTCGGCGGGGCTTGCCGGCATGGCCGGCCTCGGCGCCATGGGCATACGCCCGTCCTTCGCCCAGGACGAGCCTACCTATACGCCGGAGGAGGGGGCGAGCCTGCGCATGTTGCGCTGGGTGCCCTTCGTCAAGGGCGACGAGGAGGCCTGGAACGCCAACACGCAGAGGTTCATCGATGAGACCGGTGTCGATGTGCGCATCGACCAGGAAAGCTGGGAGGACATCCGCCCGAAGGCCGCCGTGGCGGCCAATGTTGGCAGCGGACCGGACATGGTGATGTGCTGGTTCGACGACGCGCACCAGTATCCCGACAAGCTGGTCGATCTGACCGACCTCGCCACCTATCTCGGCAACAAGTATGGCGGCTGGTATGACGGCGTGAAGGGCTATGCCACGCGCGACGACAAGTTCATTGCCATGCCGCTGACGGCGATCGGCAACGCGGTGTGCTATCGCGAGAGCCACATACAGGCGGCCGGCTTCAGCGAATTCCCCGAGGATAGCGAAGGATTCCTCGAGCTCTGCAAGGCGATGAAGGCGAACGGCACGCCCGCCGGTTTCCCGCACGGCAAGGCCGTCGGTGACGGCAACAACTACGCCCATTGGCTTCTGTGGAGCCATGGCGGCATGATGGTGGACGAGAACGGCAAGGTCGCCATCAACAGCCCCGAGACCATCGAGGCCATCAACTACGCCAAGGCGCTCTACGAGACCTTCATTCCCGGCACCGAGAGCTGGCTCGACATCAACAACAACCGCGCCTTCCTGGCCGAGCAGATCTCGCTGACGGCAAACGGCGTGTCGCTCTACTATGCGGCGCGGAACGACCCGGCGATGCAGGAGATCGCCGACGACATCCGCACCACCAACTTCCCGATCGGGCCGGTGGGCGAGAGCGCCGAGCTGCACCAGACGAGCTCCATCCTGCTCTTCAACCACTGCCAGTATCCGGAGGCGGCCAAGGCCTACATCAAGTTCATGATGGAGGCGGACCAGATGAATGCCTGGATCGAGGGCTCCAGCGCCTATTGCTGCCAGCCGCTCAAGGCATTCGCCGACAATCCGATCTGGACGGCGGATCCGGTGCACGCGCCCTATGCGCGGGCGTCAGAGACGCTGCGCCCCAACGGCTATGCCGGCCCGCTCGGCTATGCCTCGGCGGGCGTGATGGCGGACTACGTGCTCGTCGACATGTTCGCCTCCGCCGTCACCGGACAGACGACGCCGGAGGAAGCGGCGGCGGAAGCCGAGAGAAGGGCCAACCGGTATTACCGGATCTAGCGGCCAGCCGCTCAGGCTCGTCACCCCGGCGTCCATTCGCGATGCCGGGGTGCGTTGGAATTCACCCGCCGGAGACGTGCGATGTCCAGAACTGCGACGTCCGTAGCGACGCCCGAAAAGCCCCGCTTCTCGCTTGCCGCCATCATGCAGAACGGCAATTTCCTCGCCTTTCTGTTCATGCTGCCGGCGGCGGTCTTCCTCGTCTGCTTCCTGACCTATCCCTTGGGGCTCGGCGTCTGGCTCGGCTTCACTGACACGCGCATCGGCCGCGACGGTATCTTTATCGGGCTGGAGAACTACGCGTTCCTCGCCAGCGATTCCGTGTTCTGGCTGTCCGTGTACAACACGCTGCTCTACACGATCGTCGCCTCGATCCTGAAATTCGGGCTGGGCCTCTGGCTGGCGCTGCTGCTCAACGAGAAGCTGCCCTTCAAGGCTTTCTTCCGTGCCATCGTGCTTCTGCCCTGGGTGGTGCCGACGGTGCTTTCCGCCCTTGCCTTCTGGTGGATCTACGACTCCCAGTTTTCGATCCTCTCCTGGTCCTTGATGCAGCTCGGCATCATCGACAGCCCGATCAATTTCCTCGGCACGCCGAACAACGCCCGTGCCTCGGTGATCGCCGCCAATGTCTGGCGCGGCATTCCCTTCGTGGCGATCTGTCTGCTCGCCGGCCTGCAGACCATCCCGCAATCCCTGCACGAGGCGGCCTCGCTCGACGGGGCGACCGGCTGGCAGCGCTTCCGCTACGTCACCCTGCCGATGCTCACCCCCATCATTGCGGTGGTGATGACGTTCTCGGTGCTGTTCACCTTCACCGATTTCCAGCTCATCTACGTGCTGACGCGCGGCGGGCCGGTGAACGCCACCCATCTCATGGCCACGCTCTCCTTCCAGCGGGCGATCCCCGGCGGACAGCTCGGCGAGGGCGCGGCCATCGCCGTCGCCATGATCCCGTTCCTGCTGGCGGCCATCATGTTCAGCTTCTTCGGCCTGCAGCGGCGCAAGTGGCAGCAGGGCGGCCAGGATTGAGGGAGAGACTCTGAGATGCTTTCGCTCTGTCACGCCTTCGTTGACACGCCGGCTTCCGGGCTGACGCGTTCGCGTAAGAATGCCGGCGCGGCGCACGCCGGAAAAGGCCAGTGCCCAGGGAGGCAATCATGAACGCCGAGACCCGGTCGGAAGGCCAGCCGCTCACCGACGCCAGCGAGGGCATGAGCTATCTCAACCGGCTGCCGCGCCGGGTGGTGGTGCTCTATCTGCCGCTGGCGCTCTTCGTCTTCGTGCTTCTGTTCCCGTTCTACTGGATGACCATCACGGCCATCAAACCGAACGCGCAGCTCACCGACTACAACAACTACAGCCCCTTCTGGGTGGTCGAGCCGACGCTGCAGCACATCCGTTACCTGTTCTTCGAGACCTCCTACCCGGGCTGGCTGGTCAACACCATGTATGTGGCGGTCGCCTCGACGTTCCTGTCGATCGCGGCTTCCGTCTTTGCCGCCTATGCCATCGAGCGCATCCGCTTCACCGGTGCGCGGCCGGTGGGGCTTCTGATCTTCCTAGCCTACCTGGTACCACCGTCGATCCTGTTCATCCCGCTCGCCTACATCGTCTTCAAGGCCGGCGTCTACGATTCGAAGCTGGCGCTCATCCTCACCTATCCGACTTTCCTCATTCCCTTCTGCACCTGGCTCCTGATGGGTTATTTCCGCTCCATCCCCTTCGAGCTCGAGGAAAGCGCGCTGGTGGACGGCGCCTCGCGCTGGCAGATCCTGACCAAGATCATCCTGCCGCTGGCCGTGCCGGGCCTGATCTCGGCCGGCATCTTCGCCTTCACCCTGTCGTGGAACGAGTTCATCTACGCGCTCACCTTCATCCAGTCCTCGGAGAACAAGACGGTGCCGGTCGGCGTGCTCACCGAACTGGTGCGCGGCGACATCTTCGAGTGGGGTGCCTTGATGGCGGGGGCGCTCTTCGGGTCGCTGCCGGTGGTGATCCTCTATTCGTTCTTCGTGGATTATTATGTGTCTTCGATGACGGGCGCGGTGAAGGAGTAAGGGGCGCTACCGGGGAACCGGGACCGGTTTTCGCCCAAACCTGCGTGCGATTCCAAGCGGCCGAAGCCTCGGCCGCTTCCATGAAAGAATGAATGCGCCGGGGTTGCCCCGTTCGCGCCGACGGGTGATAGCTCGGCAGGAACGGGAGCAGAGTGCGCGGCGATCGCGATGACGCATGTATGGATCGTAAGGTTCTGGAACTCCTTCTCGGCGGCGGGCCTCTTCGTCGGCACGCTCTTCTTCGCCGCCTCGTTGACGCCGTCGCTCCTGCCGCGCACTTTCCTTACGCAGGGGATCCTGTCGGGCGCTGCCCTCGCGGCGGGCTACGGCATCGGCGTGTTCAGCCGCTGGCTGGCGCATTACATGGAACTGCCGGGGCCGAACGCACGGGTGCTGTGCGCCGTCAAGTATCTTTCGGCCGTGTTGTGCGCCGGTATCGCGGTCGCGTTTCTCTGGCAGGCGGCGGAATGGCAGAACTCGATCCGCCGCCTCATGGGGATGGAGCTGCTCGACAGCGCGCATCCGTTGCGCACCGGCCTGATCGCCGCGGTGACCTTCATCCTGCTGCTCGCCGTGGCGCGCCTTTTCCGGCTCCTCTTCACTTTCACGTCTGCTTGGCTGCGCCGCTACATCCCGCCGCCCGTGGCCAATGTGGTTGGCGTCGCTGTCGCGGTCGCCCTCTTCTGGGTAGCGGTCGAGGGGGTGCTGTTCCGGTTCGCGCTGCGCGCGGCCGACACCTCCTTCCAGGCCTACGACGCACTGATGGAGCCGGAGACGGAGCAACCTGCCGATCTCCTGAAGACGGGCAGTGCCGCCTCCCTGGTCGCCTGGGAGGATCTTGGCAGAGCAGGCCGCGAGTTCGTCGCCTCCGGGCCGTCGGCCGGCGAGCTGGAAGCCTTCCGGGGCGAGCCGGCCATGGAACCGATCCGGGTCTATGTCGGCCTCAACGCCGCCGAGACGCCCGAGGCGCGCGCCGGGATCGCGCTTGCGGAGCTGGAGCGCACGGGCGCCTTCGAGCGTTCCGTTCTCGTCATCGTCACGCCGACGGGGACGGGCTGGGTCGATCCGGCGGCGATGGACACGCTCGAATATCTGCATGGCGGCAACGTCGCCAGCGTGGCCGTGCAGTACTCCTATCTCACGAGCTGGCTTTCGCTGCTGGTGGAGCCGGACTACGGTACGCAGACGGCCCGGGCGCTCTTTTCCGCCGTCTACGGACACTGGCGGGAACTGCCCGAGGACGAAAGGCCGCGGCTTTATCTGCACGGTCTCAGTCTCGGCTCGCTCGGCTCGGAGGCCTCCACCGAGTTCTTCGAGGTCCTGGGCGACCCCTATCACGGCGCGCTGTGGAGCGGCCCGCCCTTTGCCAACCGCATGTGGCAGTACGTCACCAGCCGCCGCGAGCCGAGCACGCCGGAATGGCTGCCCCGCTTCCGCGACGGATCCTTCGTCCGCTTCACCAACCAGACGAACGCGCTCGAGATCCCCGGCGCGCACTGGGGTCCGCTGCGCATCGTCTATCTCCAGTATGCCAGCGATCCGGTCACGTTTTTCGACTACCACGCGCTCTACCGGCAGCCCGACTGGATGAAGCGGCCGCGCGGCCCGGACGTCTCGCCCGAACTGCGCTGGTACCCGGTCGTCACCTTCCTCCAGCTCGCGCTCGACATGGCGCTGGCCATCACCGCACCCATGGGCCATGGCCACGTCTATGCGCCCGAGCACTATATCGACGCCTGGATGGCGGTGACGGCACCACAAGGCGTGTCGGCCGAGGAGGCCGACCGGCTCAAGCAGCGTTTCGCGCGAGAGTGACCGCCTGGAAGGGGCAACCGGAATCGCCCGGCCATGCGGTCTATCCCGGCGCGCCGGCGTTAAAGCGCGCGAGGAATTCGCCCGCCTCGCCGGCGGGCATCGCGCGGCCGTAGAGGAAGCCCTGGGCGGTGTCGCACCCCAGTTCCCTGAGCCTTGCGGCCTGGCTCCGCGTCTCGACGCCCTCCGCGGTGACCTGCATCTTCATGCGGTGGGCGAGGTGGATCACGGCCGATACGATCGCCTCGTCGTCGCCGTTCCGCTCGAGCTCGCGAACGAAACTCCTGTCGATCTTGATGTGGTCGATGGGAAAGTGCTTGAGGTGGCTCAAGGAGGCGTAGCCGGTCCCGAAGTCATCGAGCGCGATCGAAACGCCGGCCTCATGGAAGGTGTCGAGGACCGCCGACGGGTTGGCGGACAACTCGTCCAGGAAGACCGCTTCCGTAATCTCCACCTCGACGGTCTCGGGGGGGATGCCGCGTTTGGCGAGCTTCTCCAGGAAGGCGTCGGCAAGATCGGCATCGTGGAATTCCGACGGGCTGATGTTGATCGCCACCCGGCCGGGGGCAAGGCCCTGGTCCAGCCACGTGCGCAGGTCGCCGGTGGCGATGTCCAGCATGTGCCCGCCGATGGCCCGGGCTAGGTCGGGATCTTCGAAAACCAGGCCGAAATCGGCCGGTGTCAGAAGGCCCTTCTGCCGATGCTGCCAGCGGGCGAGCGCCTCGAACCCGGCGATCCTGCCGGTGACCAGCGAAACCTTCGGCTGGTAATGGGGCACGATCTCGCCGCTGTTCAGGCCGCGGCGCACGTCCTCGAGAAGGGCGATGCGCTCCTCGACCTTCCTGCGCAAGCTCGGCTCGTAAAGGGCAAAGCGGTTCCGGCCCTCATCCTTGGCCCTGTAGAGCGCGATGTCGGCGCTCTTGAGAAGATCCTTCGCATCGTCGCCGTCGCCGGGGAACAGGGCAATGCCGATGCTGGCTTTCGTGGAGAAGGTGCGCCCCCGGATGACGACCGGCTGGCGCAGGGCATCGAGCATCGTCCTGGCGCAATCGGAGGCCGCGGAAGCATCCACTCCGTGCATGAGCACGGCGAACTCGTCGCCTCCGAAGCGCGCGACAATGCCCCGCTTGCGGATCGTGCCGACCATCCGCGCGGCGGCTTCCTTCAGCATGCGGTCGCCGGCATCGTGCCCGAGCGTGTCGTTGACGTCCTTGAAGTGATCGAGATCGACGAGAAGCAGGCTGAACGCCGACCCCTCCGCCCTGGCGCGGGCGCAGCTTCGCTTGAGCAGTGCATGGAACGTGTCGCGATTGGAAAGACCCGTGAGGCTGTCCTCCCGGGCCATGCGCAGCACTTCCTCCTCGGCGTCCTTCTGGGCGGTGATGTCGAACGTCACGCCGACGAGTTGGGAGGGGCCGGCGTGTTCGCCGCGCACCGCCAGCCACAGGCGCCGGTCGTCGGGGCCCCGGTAGCGGATCTGCACCGTCTCGTTGCTTCCCCCCGCGGTGAGGAAATCGAGCCGTAGGCGGCGATCCTCGGGATGAACACGCGCGAGGAAGTCCTCGAGCGGAGCGGAGCCGATTCCGAGGAGGGCTTCGGCATTCTGGCTGCGGGTGACAAAGCCGGTGGTCAGGTCCTGCTCCCAGGCGATCATCCTTGCCGCCTGCAGCGCCAGCCGAAGCCGGCGCTCGCTCGATTCCAGCGCGCTGTAGGTTCGTTTCCGTCTCGTGATGTCGCGTATGGTGCCGATCTTGCGGATGTGGGTCCCGCTTGCGTCCACGAAGCTTCGGCCGGTGGCGGCGACCCAGCGCTCCTCGCCGGTATCGGCGCGAATGATGCGATATTCGCCGCTGTAAACGGAGCCGTCGGCGGGGCTATCCATAAAGAAAAGCCGCTCGACGTCCTGGCGGTCGTCGGGATGCACCCGGGCGGGGAAGGTGTCGCGGGTGATCGGCGCGTCGTGAGCGATGCCGAGAATGTCGCGCGCCCGGTCGTTCCACTGGCGCTCGCCGGTCACGAGGTCGACGTCCCAGATGCCGAGCGCGGTGCTCTCGACGGCAAGCCGCAGGCGCTCCTCGCTTGCCCTAAGAGAGCGCTCCCATTGCTTGCGGTCGTGAATGTCGGAAAGCTTGCCGACCCATTCGCTGATCCGGCCCTCGGTATCGCGCAGGGGCACGGCCCTGGCCTCCACCCAGCGGTAATCACCCGCGGGCGTGCGCACGCGGAATTCCGCTCCATAGGAGCGTGCATTCCTGCGCGCCCGCTCCCATGAGGCAACGACCCTGTCGCGATCGTCCGGATGCACGGCGTCGAGCCAGCCCCATCCGTGGAACTCGCCCGGGTCTTGCGCGGAGAGATTCGCCCAGCCCCATTCCTCGATCACCCGGCCATCCGGCGTGGCGATCCACAGCACCATCGCGCTCGTCAGGTGGAGGGCGCGGTAGCGCTCGGCATGCAGTGCGAGATCGTGCTCGGCCGTTTTCAGCGGATCGATGTCGGTCGTGGCGCCCAACCAGTATTGGCGACCGTCGATATCTCTTTGCGGGACGCCGCGGGCGAGGACCCAACGATGCCCGCCGGCATGGTGTGCGAGTCGATGCTCGCTCTCATAGGGCCGCCGTTCGGAAACGGCCGTCTCCCACGCATGGTTAACCTGGTCGCGGTCATCCGGATGCACGTTGAGGAGCCAGGCGTCCGAAGGGCCGGTCTCCCGCGAGACGCCGACGAAATCGCACCAGGCCTTGTTGCAGAGCATCGCCGGCCGGCCGGGCCTGCCGATCCACAGCATGTGCGGAAGATGGTCGAATACGTCGCGGAACCGCATCTCCAGAGCGCCGAGCTGTCCTGGAGATCCTTGCCGGTTCCTGGAAGTCCCTGTTGGCATTTTCTTCTTCGACACCGGAAGCGACGGTTCGCCCAGTCGGACCAGAGTGCCAGCGCGAGTGATACGCTGTAAACAATCATTTTAAGTAACGAAGACGGGGATTACCGAAGTTCCTCCAGGCGGGGGTCGCTGCGCGGCGCGCGGGAAAGTGAGGCGGGGCTTCAGTCTTGCCGATCCGCTGTAAAATGCATGGCATTCACAGGATGTCCCGGAGCCTCCGCCCGTGCTGCGGCTTCCGGGATGGCGGTCGCCCGGCCGGAAGGAGCCACCGGCCGGGCATAGCGGATGAAGCAGCCGCCGGCGGCATCGGTCTCGATGTCGGCGCGCACCTTGAACACCTCGGCGAGGCGCCGGCTGGTGAGGATCTCGGCGGGGCGACCGAGCGCGACGAGGCTGCCCGCCTGCATCACGGCGACGCGATCGCAGAACATCGCCGCGTGATTGAGGTCGTGGAGCGCGGCGATCACCGTCAGGTCCTGCGCGCGCACCAGGTCGAGAAGCCCGATCTGGTGCTCAATGTCGAGGTGGTTCGTCGGTTCGTCGAGAATGAGGATGCGCGGCTCCTGGGCGAGCGCGCGGGCGATGTGGAGGCGCTGGCGTTCGCCGCCCGAAAGCGCATTCGGCAGCCGCCCTTCCTTGCCGGAAAGCCCCGTGCGCGCCAGGGCCCCGCCCACCGCGGTCCGGTCGTCGGCCGTCAGCCGCAGCGACGGTGAACGGCCGAGCCCGACATTCTGGGCAATGGTGAGATGGGCGAACAGGTTGTTCTCCTGAAAGACCATGGAGACCGGCCGGCGATGCGGCGGAAGTGCCGTCACATCATCGTTACCGATAATCACGCGCCCCGCATCCGGGCGCTCGAAGCCGGCGATCAGGTTCAACAGCGTCGACTTGCCCGAGCCGCTCGGCCCCATCAGCGCGACGATATCGCCGGCCGCGACGGACAGCTCGAAGCGCATGCCCGGGCCGCCGGGATAGGCGAAGTCGAGCTTTTCAGCCCGAACCACCGCGCCGCCGGGTTTTTTCCGGGGTGTCATGACCGTTCCCTACCCCAACGCGCGGCCGCGAACATCAGTCCCAGGCAAAGAAGCCCCAGGAATAGTGCGATTCCAGCCGCATCGGCCGTGCGGTAGCTGCCCATGCGCTGCAGCAGGAGATAGGGCAGGGTCTGCACCTGGTCGCTGCCGAACAACGCGATCACGCCGAGGTCGCCGAGCGACAGCGCCATGGCGAAGGCGAACGCGGTGGCGGACGGCCGCCTGAGGGTGGGCCAATCCACCAGGCGCAGACGGTTCCAGCCGGAAATGCCGAGGGCGGCACACAGTTTCTCGTGCCTGGCGCTCGCCGCGTCGTAGGCCGGGCGGATGGCGCGGATCGCAAAGGGCATGGCCATCACCGCATTAACCGTCACCACCATCACGGGCGCGAAGGCGAAAACGTTCCCGAAGTGGCGCAGCAGGATGAACCAGCCCGCGCCGATGACGACGGGCGGAACGATGAGCACCATCGCCGCGCCGGTGTCGCTCATCCGCTCCAGGATGCCGGGCACGGGGCCCGCACGCGCGAGCTCCAGCGCCCGCCGCGCCATGACGAGCGCGATCGACAGGACGAGACAAAGGCACGCGGCAAG
>NZ_JBHSUM010000089.1:0-16487 GCF_042660605.1 Nitratireductor sp. GCM10026969 | reverse complement strand
CGAGGCGCCCGACGCCGCCCCTGCCGCATCCGGCGGCGGCTGGATCCGCGACCTCTTGCGCAGTGCTTCGCGCGAGGAGGAGCGCGTGCAGCAGGAAAACGGCGCGGCGAGCGACAAGGGCCGCACACCCCTTCATGTGGTGGAATCCCTCAACTCGCTCTCGGTCGACATCGCCCGGGCCATCGACCACGAGGCGTCCATCGAGCTGTGGGAACGGTATCGCCGCGGCGAGCGACACGTCTTCACCCGCCGGCTCTACACGTTGAAGGGCCAACAGACCTTTGACGAGATCCAGCGCAAATACCGCGCCGATGCCGAGTTCCGCAAGGCGGTGGACCAGTATTGCCGCGATTTCGAAAAGCTGCTGGCGGACGTCGCACGCAACGATCGCGAGAATATGATGAGCCAGACCTACCTCACCTCCGAAACCGGGAAGGTCTACACCATGCTCGCCCATGCCAGCGGACGGCTGCGCTGACCGCAGCTCCGACCCCGCCAATGCGCAAGACCCCGGCCGCCATCGCGCCGGGGTTTTTCTTTGGGGGCCTCAATGGGCATACGGTCGCGACCGCGGCACAACACCGCCAACCCACGGCCCTGCGCGATTTGTGCCTGCTCTACTTGGACTTGCATTTGGCGGCGTCGCGACGCATCTTCGTGGGGGGAGACAAGGGGAGTCGCATGCATGGTGGGCATGGCTGGACCGAGCAGGGCGAACTGACGGAGATCCGACGGGCCGTGGCGCAGACGGCCAGCGTGGAGGAAGCCGTGATGCTCATCCGCGACCGTTTCTGCGTCGACCATGTCACCCACTGCACGGCCGTGGCGCCGGCCTCGCCGGTCTCGATCCCGTTTGTCAGGAGCACCTACCCGCCGCAGTGGATCGCCCGTTATCTGTTGCGCAGCTACATTACCGTCGATCCTATAGTGCAGGTGGGGTTTCGGTCCATGCGTCCGTTTGCGTGGGACGAACTTGACTGGAATGGCGAGGCCGAGAAGGCTCTGATGGCCGATGCGCTGGCCCATGGGCTTGCCGAGAGAGGCTATGCGATCCCGGTCGTCGATCGCGCAGGCAGGCGGTCGCTCCTAACGCTCAACGCCGACATGCCGGCGCTGGAATGGGCCGACTTCATCGAACGGAACCTGCCGACGCTCAGCTCTTTGGCGGTGATAATCCACGACAAGGCCGTGAGCGAGATCGCGGCGACCTCGGGCCCGGTGCCCTCGCTTTCCCCGCGCGAAACAGAGTGCCTGCTGTGGACGGCGCGGGGCAAGGAGGCCAAGGCGATTGCCGCGATCTGCGATCTATCCGAATACACGGTGCGCAGCTATCTGCGGACCGCCCGGCAAAAGCTGAAATGCAGGACGCTTTCGCAAGCCGTCGCAAGGGCCATGCAGCACGGCCTGATCCACCCCCAGGACGAGTGACCGGCCGACCGGCCGCAAAGGCCCTAGGCAATGGCGGGCGCTTATCCTCCCGTTTTGGGCATTTCAGCGCTCACCGGAAAAGACACCGCCCCGGCAAGATGCGGCTGTTGCACGGCGCGTCACGGGCCGCTACATGCGGGCCATGCAAGCGAAAGACGCCGACATCCTGATCATCCCCGGCTACACCAATTCCGGCCCCGACCATTGGCAGAGCCGCTGGCAGGCACGCCTGTCGACCGCCCGCCGCGTCGAGCAGGCCGAATGGTCCAAGCCCGTGCGCGAGGATTGGGTGGCGAAGGTGGCCGAGGCGGTGAACGAAGCGGAAAAGCCAGTGGTTTTGGTCGCTCACTCGCTGGGCGTGGCCACCGCCGTGCAGGCAATCGGCGCGTTTCGCAAGCCCGTGGCGGGTGCCTTCTTCGTCGCCCCGCCGGACGTGGCCAATCCGGAAATCCGGCCGAAACATCTGATGACCTTCGGTCCCTACCCGCGCGCGCGCCTGCCCTTTCCCACACTGGTGATCGCCAGCCGCAACGACCATTTCGGCAGCTTCGCGCAAGCCGAGGATATCGCCGCCGCCTGGGGCGCACAGCTGCTCGACGCCGGCAATGCCGGACACATCAATGCCGAGGCCGGTTTCGGACCCTGGCCCGAGGGTTCGCTGACCTTCGCCCGCTTCCTGTCGCGGCTTACTCCCGCTTGACCTGGTCAATGGCGGTGGCCAGAAGCTCGCTCATGGTGCGGCGGATTTGATGGTCCGATTGTTGCACCCCCGCGGCATCGAAATCCCGGCGGATCTTGCGGAACACATCCTCCTCGCCCGCTTCCTCGATATCGGCCTTGATCACCTCGATCGCATACGCGTCGGCGGCCTCACCCGATTTTCCAAGCTTCTCTGCCGCCCACAGGCCCAGCAGCTTGTTGCGGCGCGAGACCGCCCTGAACTTCATTTCCTCGTCGTGGACGAACTTGCGCTCGAATGTCTCTTCGCGATCCTTTAAGCTGCTCATGTTTCTCCGGGGCTCCTGACCGTCGGGGTTTCACGCGATACCGACACTATCCGGCTGATATGATCGCCGGTCAACACGCATCGGCTGGCGCAATTCCGTTGATGGCGGGAAATGCTGATTGAGGTGGCGGCGCGTTTGCGCTACAGACCGCAACAGGCCGATTGGCTCATTCCCCTCTTGCCGGGTCGAGCTGATGATCACCACCTTGAAGACCGGCACAAACCAGAGACAAGCCAATGAATCGTCGTCGCCGTATTTATGAGGGCAAGGCCAAGATCCTTTATGAAGGCCCGGAGCCCGGCACGCTCATCCAGTTCTTCAAGGACGACGCGACCGCCTTCAACAAGAAGAAGCACGAGATCGTCGACGGCAAGGGCGTGCTCAACAACCGCATTTCGGAATATCTCTTCGAGCATCTGAACCGGATCGGCATCCCCACCCACTTCATCCGCCGCCTCAACATGCGCGAGCAGCTGATCAAGGAGGTGGAGATCATTCCGCTCGAGGTGGTCGTGCGTAACATCGCCGCCGGCTCGCTCGCAAAGAGGCTGGGAATCGAGGAAGGCACGGTTCTGCCGCGCTCGATCATCGAATTCTATTACAAGGCCGACGCGCTGGATGATCCGATGGTCGCCGAAGAGCACATCACCGCCTTCGGCTGGGCAAGCCCCCAGGAGATCGACGACATCATGGCGCTCGCCATCCGCGTCAACGACTTCCTGTCCGGACTGTTCCTCGGCGTCGGCATTCAACTCGTCGATTTCAAGATCGAATGCGGCCGGCTTTTCGAGGGCGAGATGATGCGCATCGTTGTCGCCGACGAGATATCTCCCGACTCCTGCCGCCTGTGGGACGCGACCACGCGCGACAAGATGGACAAGGACCGCTTCCGCCGCGATATGGGCGGCCTGGTGGAGGCCTATCAGGAAGTCGCCCGCCGGCTTGGAATCATGAACGAAAACGATCCGCCCAAGCCTAGCGGGCCGGTTCTCGTCTCTTCGAAGACAGCCGGACGAACCCGTCACTAGGGGCAGATGGCCGGATCACTTCATTGTTTCCACGAAACGGTGCACCGATCCGGACCGCAGCATGGAGAGCGAAGTGATTCAGGCCCGCATCATGGTTACCCTGAAGAATGGCGTGCTCGACCCCCAGGGCAAGGCGATCGAGCACGCGCTTGACGGCCTCGGCTATGGCGAAGTCGGCTCGGTGCGGCAGGGCAAGGTCTTCGATGTCACGCTCGAGACGGCCGACAGGACGAAGGCGGAAGCGACCCTGAAGGAAATCTGCGAGCGTCTGCTGGCGAATACCGTGATCGAAGACTACATGATCGAGATCGCAGGCAGCTGATCCCGCCGAGACGACCATCAGTTCCAAAACCAATCGGTTTTTCCATGAAGTCAGCCGTCATCCAGCTCCCGGGCCTCAATCGCGACCGCGACATGATCGCCGCCCTTACGAAGATCTCCGGTAAGGAACCGACGACGGTCTGGCAGACCGAGACGGAACTGCCCGATGTCGATCTAATCGTCATTCCGGGCGGCTTTTCCTATGGTGATTATCTGCGCTGCGGCGCGATCGCCGCGCGCATGCCGGTTATGCGGGCGGTGGCCGCAAAGGCCGCCAAGGGTGTCATGGTCATGGGCGTTTGCAACGGCTTCCAAATCCTGCTCGAAGCCGGTCTGCTGCCAGGCGCCCTGATGCGCAACGCCTCGCTGAAGTTCGTCTGCCGCGAGGTGAAGCTTGCAGTATCCAACGCCAACACGCCCTTTACCCGCGGCTACGCGCCCGGCCAGATCATCCGCTGCCCCGTCGCCCACCACGACGGCAACTATTTCGCCGACGAGCAGACGCTTGCGCGCATCGAGGGTGAGGGCCAGGTGGTCTTCCGCTATGCCGAAGGGACGAATCCGAACGGCTCGATCAACGACATCGCCGGCATCGTCAATGCCGGGGGCAACGTGCTGGGGCTGATGCCGCATCCTGAAAACCTGATCGAGGCCGCCCATGGCGGCGCCGACGGACGCACGCTCTTTGAGGGGATCGCGGGCAAGGCCGCGTGAAGCGCTGCACGCTTTTTGAAAAAGGCGGCACGATGCACGCCAGGAGCGCCCTTGTCTTGCTGCTCGTGCTGACGAGCTGTGTCGGGGGACCTTCGGGAGACTCGTTTTCACTGCATGTGGCGGCGAAAAGCCCCGTCGCGGCGCTGCAGCGCATCAATCGCGCCGGCGCGCAGTGTTGGCCCCGCTCCCCGGATGCCGACCTCAACACGCTGCATCTCGTTCCGGAACTGGACACCCGCGCGGGCCTGCCACGCCTCCTGCTCCTTAGAAAGGGAAACGCCGAAGGCCTGCCGGTCCTGGTGATCGAGGCGGCCGGCTCCCCCGTCACGATCAGCACCTACGGTCCGCTCGCCGGAACACCGACAGGACGGCGCGTGAACACGGATATCACGCGCTGGTCGACCGGCCCCCTCGCCTGCCGCGACGGAGACTGAATCAGTTCCAGAACGGCCTTGCCGCCTCGCGGCAGGCATCGGCGCGCGAAATGCCGATATCCTTGAGCTGATCGTCATTCAGCTCGAGCAGGGCGAGCCGGCTGCGGCGCTTTTCCAGCATTGCGTCGAGACGCAAAAGGATTGCCGAAACCAGTTGCGCCAACCAAGCCGCATGCGCGCTGAGAATGAGTGTCCGTCCGGATGCGCTGCCTCGTCGGGCGCCCCTGAATGTCCCAATTGTATCCATTTCGCACGATTCCTAGCGCAATTGCACCGGGCCAATTCTATGCATTGACGGAGAAAGAGAGGCAATATAGATAATTGTCACCATGACAAATTGGCTGCCGAACCTCACTCAAGGCGGCGGACCGCTCTATCTGCGGCTCGCCGATCGCATCGAGCACGACATCGAAAACGGCGTTCTGCCCGAGGGTGCGAAACTGCCCCCGCAACGCAATCTTGCCTTCGATCTCGGCGTGACGATCGGCACGGTGAGCCGCGCTTATGCGCTGGTGCGCGAGCGCGGGCTCATCAACGGCGAGGTCGGGCGCGGAACCTATGTGCTGGAGCGCGCTGCTGCCGGAGCGGTTCCGGCCGAGCGGCGATCGCCGCCGGCCTCAAGTCCCCTGGACGGTACGCGCGAGCTGGACGCAGCGGCCGAGAAGCTGCGTTTCGACGCCACCGCGGCCCCAGATGTGGGACAGGGCGAGACAATCGCCGCCCTTTCGGCCCGGACCAACCACGCGCACCTGCAGGAAATGACGAGCTACACGCGCACCTATCCCGAGCACTGGCTGGCGGCCGGTAGCCGCTGGCTCGCACGCGGTGCCTTTCGGCCGTCCGCACGGGACATCGTGCCCACTCTCGGAGCCCATGCGGCGGTGGTGGCCACCATTGCCGCAACGACATCGCCGGGCGATCACATCGCTTTCGAACACCTGACCTACTCGCAGGTGGCGCGCAGCGCCAGCCTGATCGGCCGCCGTATTACGCTTGTCGAAACCGATACACATGGAATGGTGCCGGAGGATCTGGAGCGTGTCTGCGCGCAACGGCACCCGAAGATGGTCTTTCTGATGCCTGCCGCGCAGAACCCCACGGTGGCCACATTGCCGCGCGAACGGCGCATCGCCATTGCCGAGATCGTGCGCAAGCACAATGTTTGGCTGATCGAGGACAATCTCTACGGCGCATTGGCGGCGGATCCCCAACCCGTGTTGGCGGAGCTGGCGCCGGAGCGGACCTTCCATGTCGGCGGCCTGTCGAAGTCGGTGGCCGCGGGCGTGCGCGGCGGCTGGATCGCCTGTCCGCCAAACTACGCGCGGCGCGTCCAGGTGGCGCATCGTATGCTCACCGGAGGCCTGCCCTTCATGCTCACGGAGCTCAGCGCGCAGTTGGTCCTTTCGGGCGAGGCGGACGCCATCCGCGAAAAATGCATCGCCGAGAACAACGCCCGGCTCGCGCTCGCCCGCCGGGCGCTTTCCGGCTATTCGGCACGCATGTCCGCGAATGTGCCTTTTATCTGGCTGGAACTGCCGGAGCCCTGGCTTTCCGGCACATTCAAGAACGCGGCGTCCGAGGAAGGCGTACTGATCGACGATGCCGACGAGTTCAAAGCCGGGCGCTCGGACCGCGTCTTCCACCATGTCCGTATCGGCATATCGGCGCCGCGCAGCCGCGAAGAAACCGCACGCGGCCTGTCCGTCATACGCCGCCTCATGGAGGAAGGGAGTGCCGGCTACGATAGCCTCGATTGAGATCCGGACACCGTTTCCGGTCCTCCGACCGATGCTCTACAGCGCCCTGCATCCATTCGAACGCACCAAGAGCGCCACGCCTGTTCGCTTCATGCGTCGTGCTTTTCCGAAAGCGGTTCCGGTTTTCGAGCCGGTGCGCTAGCTGCCATCGGCCGCATCGTCCAGATCGTCGTCGCCGCGGGCTTCATCGAGGAACTGATCCGCGATCAGCCCCGCATTCTGCCTGAGCGCCAGCTCAATCTCGCGAGCCACTTCCGGATTCTCGCGCAGGAACTGCTTGGCGTTCTCGCGCCCCTGCCCCAGGCGCTGGGAGTTATAGGAGAACCAGGCGCCGGATTTCTCGACCGTGCCGGCCTTCACCCCCAGATCGATGAGTTCGCCGGTCTTGGATATGCCTTCGCCATACATGATGTCGAACTCGACCTGCTTGAAGGGCGGAGCCAGCTTGTTCTTGACCACCTTGACGCGCGTCTGGTTGCCGACCGTCTCGTCGCGGTCTTTGACCGCGCCGATGCGGCGGATGTCGAGACGCACCGAAGCGTAGAACTTCAGTGCGTTGCCGCCCGTCGTGGTTTCCGGAGAACCGAACATGACGCCGATCTTCATGCGGATCTGGTTGATGAAGATCACCATCGTGTTGGAGCGCGAGATGGAGGCGGTCAGCTTTCTGAGCGCCTGGCTCATCAGCCGTGCCTGCATGCCGGGCAGCGAATCGCCCATCTCGCCCTCGATTTCGGCGCGCGGCGTGAGCGCCGCCACCGAGTCGACGACAATGACGTCCAGCGCACCGGAACGTACAAGCGTATCGCAGATCTCCAGCGCCTGCTCGCCCGTATCCGGCTGCGAGATCAGAAGGTTCTCCAGGTCCACGCCCAGCTTGCGGGCATAGACGGGGTCAAGCGCGTGCTCGGCATCGACGAAGCCGCAGATGCCGCCCTTCTTTTGTGCCTCGGCCACCGAGTGCAGCGCCAGCGTCGTCTTGCCCGAGCTTTCCGGCCCGTACACTTCAATAATGCGTCCGCGCGGCAGGCCGCCGACGCCGAGGGCGATATCAAGGCCCAGCGAGCCGGTGGGGATGGTCTCGATCTCGACCACCTTGTCATTGGCGCCCAGCCGCATGATGGAGCCCTTGCCGAAGGCCCGCTCGATCTGCGAAAGCGCCGCGTCCAATGCCTTGGATTTATCCACCGAGTTTTCCTCTACAAGCCGCAGTGACTTCTGAGCCATGATAAAACACCCCTTTGACACCAATGGAAGCCGCGCCTTGCAGATCTCCCGAGATTTTTTGTACCTTTTTTGTTCCGTTTTGGCAAGTGGTTTTATCTATTTGAAATGAATAGTAAATTCGATTATGTTCTGATTTTGTACTAATTCCGGGAGCGGACATGGACGGCGTGGCCAGCCCTGCCGGAGGCGGGCATGCGTCGGCCACGGCGATTCGCAGGCAAGGAGATCGAGAATGACGAGGCCACGTCTTCTGGCCGTCGGGGGCGCGCATATCGACCGGAGAGGCCGTATCAACGGTCCGCACGTGCCGGAAGCGTCCAATCCTGGCGTCATGCGCGAAGAGGTCGGCGGCGGCGCCTTCAACGCCGCCAGAATGGCGGTGCAGCGCGGCGTCTCCGCGTCGCTCGTCTCGCTGCGCGGCGGCGACGCGGCGGGCGAGCAGGTGGCACAGGCCGTGGAAGACGCCGGCATCGAGGACCTTTCGGCGGTCTTTCTCGACCGGACGACGGCGAGCTACACGGCGATCCTCACGGACAAGGGTGAACTGATCACCGGACTTGCGGACATGGTTTTGCAAAGCAGATGCGCCGCCGCAAGATACGCGAGGCAGCCGCACACGCGGACGCACTGCTGTGTGACGCAAACCTGTCGGCGGATGCCATCGGCCAGCTCATCACCTTGGCCGCGGGGAAGCCGGTCCACGCGATCGCCGTCTCGCCCGCCAAGGTGGAGCGGCTGGCGGGAGCCCTCCCCGCCCTCTCCTGCCTTTTCATGAACCGCAGAGAGGCCACCAGACTGTCCGGTCTGCCGGACGGGTCGCCATCAAACCAGGCAGCGGAGGTGCTGCGCGACATGGGGCTTGGTGCCGGTGTGATCACGGCCGGCGCCGGTCCCGTCCTTTGCTTCCAGGACCCTGACACGTTCGAGGTTTCCCCGCCCGCGCTTGACCATGTCGGAGACGTAACCGGCGCGGGTGACGCGCTCGCCGGGGCCACGGCAGCCGCGCTGATGCGCGGCCTTGCTTTTGCCGAGGCCGTGCGCGAAGGAATGGCGGCCGCCAAGCTCGTGGTGGAAAGTATGCATGCGGCGCCGGAAACGGCGGAAGAAGAGTTTCGCGCAGCACTTGAAGCGGTACCACGTGCGAGGCAGCTTTCTTGAAAGCCCAGACAGGAGACCCGATGCCGCTCGCCAGCCATGTCGATATCCACGCACCGGTTGCCGAGGCGCTTAACGCCGGGCGCGCGGTCGTCGCGCTCGAAAGCACGATCCTCACGCACGGCATGCCGTGGCCGCAGAACGATGCGATGGCCGCCGAGGTCGAGGCGATCGTCGCCGAGGAGGGCGCCGTGCCCGCGACGGTTGCCGTCATCGACGGGCGGCTCCGGATCGGGCTGTCGGCGCAGGAGCGCAAGACGCTTGCCCAAGAGCGCGAGGCCATGAAGCTCTCACGCGCCGACCTCGCCTTCGCACTTGCCGAAGGCCGCACCGGCGGCACCACGGTGGCCGCCACCATGATCGCCGCCCATCTGGCGGGCATTTCGGTCTTCGCCACGGGCGGCATCGGCGGCGTGCACAAGGGCGCGGAGACGAGCTTCGACATCTCGTCCGACCTCGACGAGCTGGCGCGCACGCCGGTCGTCGTCGTCTCGGCCGGTCCCAAGGCCATCCTCGACATCCCGAAGACGCTGGAGGTTCTGGAATCGCGCGGCGTTCCGGTGGTCGGCTACCAGACAGACATGATGCCGGCTTTCTGGTCGCGCAACTCCCCCTGCCCGGCCCCGCTGCGTCTCGACAGCGCCGAGGCAATCGCCCGCTTCCGGAAGACGCGTGTGGAACTCGGCATCACGGGCGGAATGCTCGTAGCCAATCCGGCGCCGCCGGCCGACGAGATTCCCGCGGCGGAGATGGAGGCCGTGATCGCCCGAGCCCAGGCCGAAGCCGACGGGCAGGGCGTGAAGGGCAAGGCGGTCACGCCCTTCCTGCTCGAACGCATCCTGGAGATGACCGAGGGGCGCAGCCTCGCCACCAACATCGCTCTCGTCAAAAACAATGCGCGCCTGGCGGCGCGCATTGCAATCGCGGTTTCGGCATCGAAGACCTGACACAGCCTGTTGAAGCACCGTCGAGACGGCGCCCGCCGTCAGGTGAGCGGCGCCAAGCGGATTTCCACGCGCCGGTTCTGCGCCCGGCCTTCCTGGGTATCGTTGGAGGCGACGGGCTGGGTCGGGCCGAGGCCGATGATCGAGAAGCGCTGCGCATTCGTGCCCTGGGCGACGAGATAATCGGCGACCGCGCTGGCGCGGCGCTGCGACAGCTGCATGTTGTGCTCGTAGCTGCCGGTGGAATCGGTGTGGCCATAGACGTCGACCAGCGTTTGGTTGTAGCGCTTCAAAACCAGCGCCACGGAGTTCAGCGTCGGATAGAAGGCCGGCTGGATCGAAGACGAGTCGGTGGCGAAGGTGATGTTGGAGGGCATGTTGAGCACGATGTAGTCGCCCTGACGCGTGACGCCGACGCCGGTGCCCTGAAGCTCGCCGCGCAGCTGCGCTTCCTGCCGGTCCATGTAGGCACCGATGGAACCGCCTGCCAGCGCGCCGATGCCGGCGCCGATCAGGGCGTTACGCCGGTCATCGCCACCCGCCAGAAGGCCCGCGCCCGCGCCTGCCAGCGCGCCCAGTGCGGCGCCGCCGGCCGTGTTGGAAATCTTCCGCTCGCCGGTATAGGGATCCGTGGACGTCACGCAACCGGCCGTGAAGCCGGCCACGACGGCGACTGCAATCACTTTCTTGAGCATCAATGTCATCCTCTCCTGATCAAATCGAGCCGAAACCGCGAAACGACGAATCCGGTTTCTGTCCCCGGCTGCTCTTCTAACACAATTGCGGCGGAATCCGGCAAGGCTTACGCGTCGCGATACAATAACCACCCCTTCGACAGGGGACCGGATCCCAGCTTGGAGAAGCGGGTCACACGGTTTCGCCCGCCTGCTTTCGAAGCGTAAAGCGCACGGTCGGCCCGGGCATAGAGCGCTCCTGCATCCGGAGCCTGGTCAGCCATGCACAAACCGAGCGATACGCTGACCGGTCCGACGTTGGTCGACGAGGGGCCGACGACGAACTCGGCCTCGGCGATGGAGGCACGGATCCGTTCGGCCACCGCCTCGGCAGCCTCTTCGCTCAGCCCCTCGACCACTGCGGCGAATTCCTCTCCGCCGGTCCGCGCGACGAAGCTTCCCTCCGCGCAGGCGGCTTCGATCCGCCGCGCGACCGCCTGCAATATGCGGTCTCCCGCCGGATGGCCATGGCGGTCGTTGAAGGCCTTAAAGCCATCGATATCCACCAGCAGCAATGCGTGGAACAGGACAGCACGGTCGTCCGCATAGATGGTGGCGAGCTTCTGGTCGAAGGCGCGACGGTTCCATACCTTGGTGAGCGGATCCGTCTCGGCCAAGCGCTTGTATTTTTCGAGTTTTGCCTTGACCTCGCACAGTTCGGCGGACTTCTCCTCCATAGCTTCGCTGATCCGGCGTCCGTGCTCGAGCGTGGTCTCCGTCGCCGCCGCCAAGATACCGACGATCTTGCGCAGCAACTCGCCGGGGAGGATCTCGCGCGCATCCAGGCCGTCGCGGGTCTGGCCCAGGATCAGGCCGAACTTTTCCAGGGAGCTGCGCTCACGCCCGAGAAGGGCGAGTATCTCGTCCGCCCTGAGGGCGACCTGCTCCCAAGCACTTTCGATCACCAGGTAGCGACTGCTGTGGGCGAGATACCTGCGCGACAATTGGTCGAGCGCTGCTTGCGTGGGGCGGTTGCCCAGAGCATTGAAGGCGTCGCAGATCTCGGCGTTCGCACCGGTCGCGACCTCGTAGAAGAGCTCGTAGTTGCGCGGCAGACCCACAACCCCCATGCGGCGCATGGAGGCGGCGATGGCCGTGGCGATGTCGATCTTTCCTTGCGACGCATCCGCCGTTTGCAACATGGTCCCACTCCACCCCCGAGGGACGGCCGCGGATTTGCAAGATGTACCGCAGCGCCCCCCGTCCCGCATGCGTTGCATAAAATTAGCGCGCAGCTGCTAACGCTGGGTTAATAGGTCGCCTTCCATTCCCGTCAGGGTTGGTCCCATTCGGGTGAAAAATCGTAATCGCAGATTCGCCGCCCCGCGCTTTTGAGGCGGCTGATCGCCTCCATCTCCCCGGCATCCAGGGAGAAATCGAAGATATCCGCGTTCTCCGACAACCGCTCCAGCCGGCTGGTCCGCGGGATCACGGCGACATTCTCCTGCTCGATGTGCCAGCGCAAAACGATCTGTGCCGGTGTCTTGCCGTACCGGGCGGCCGCCTCGGTGACGGCCGGCTCGTCGAGAAGCCCGCCGCGATACAGGGGGCAATAGGAAACCATCGCCATGCCCTGCCGCAAGCAGGCGGCATGAACCTTCTCCTGGTTCAGATAGGGATGATACTCGACCTGGTTGGCCACCAGCGGCGCCGCGGAATGGCCCGCCGCCGCCTCCAGGAGGCGTGAGGGAAAATTCGACACGCCGATATGGCGTGTCAGGCCCTTTTCACGCGCGCGGTTGAGCGCTCCGATCGTCTCGGCCAGCGGAATGTCCGGGCTAGGCCAGTGGATCAGGAGCAGGTCGACGGCATCGACTCCCAGCCGCTTCAGGCTCTCGGCCGCGGAGCGCTCCAGATCGCCGGGCGCGAGATCGGTCCACCAGACCTTTGTGGCCAGGAAGATCTGATCACGCGCAAGCCCGGAAGCTCTGATGCCTTCGCCGACCTCCTCTTCATTGTCATAGATCGCCGCCGTATCCACGTGCCGGTAGCCGTGTTGGAGCGCATGGCTGACGATGTCGACACAGGTACGGCCCTTGAGGGTCCATGTCCCCAGCCCAATCACGGGAATCTGCGCGCCATTGACATCCAGTTTTTTCATGTTCATCTCCCCTATAACAGTTTCATCAGCAACAAAAACGTGGTTTCGGGAGTTGCATTCCTGAATGGCATCGACCCGTCGCCCAGGGGCGCATCAGGTGCAATCCTCTCAATCCGAGAAGCGGCGGATCGAACTCATCGACGTTGCCCGAGGCACCGCCCTCGTTGCAATGGCGGTCTATCATTTCACCTGGGACCTCGATTTCTTCGGCTATATCGAGCCGGGCACCTCGGTGCGCGGCGGCTGGTGGATATTCGCCCGTTCGATTGCCGGTTCCTTCCTTTTCCTCGTCGGGGTCAGCCTGTATCTGGCGCACGGGCAGCGCATTCTCCTGCGTGCATTTACCAGAAGAACGGCGGTGATCGCGTTGGCGGCAGCCGGCATCACGGTCGTTACCTATTTCGCCACGCCGGACGCCTTCATTTTCTTCGGCATTCTCCACAACATCACCGTGGCGAGTGTGCTCGGCCTCCTCTTTCTCCGGCTTCCTGCGGTCCTGATCCTGGTTTGCGCGGCGGCGGCACTCGCCGCCCCCCTTTACGTCCAAGCCGATTTCCTCGACCAGCCGATCTTCTGGTGGACCGGGCTTTCGCGCAATGTGCCCGGCTCGAACGACTACATTCCGATCTTTCCATGGTTCGGCGTCGTGCTGGCGGGAATCGCGGTCGCAAAAATCGCGGCGGCAACCGGGCTGCTTGCCCGTCTGGCCACCTTCAGGCCGGCCGCTCGCATTCCGCTCCTGGCTGCGGCGGGGCGCCACGGCCTCGCCTTTTACCTGCTGCACCAGCCGGTGCTCGTCTCCCTCGTATGGATCGCCGCCCAGGTCGCACCGCCGCCCGCACCGGACCGCGAGGCGCTTTTCCTGCAGGCTTGCGGTGAGCAATGCGCCAGCCAGCACGAAGAGAACTTCTGCCGCGCCTATTGCGCCTGCGTACTGGAAGCCGCGGTAGCGGAGAACCGGTTCGAAGAACTCTACAATCCGCAGCGCAACCCTGAAACCCAATCCTGGATCGAGGATGTTGCCTTTCGCTGCAGTGTTGAGAACAATGGCGGCGAAGCGCAGTAAGCCGGCTGGCAAGGACGGCCGAACACGCGCTGAGGGAGGAAGAGATGACAGATTCGGTCGACCGTGGGCCAAGCCGTGTCGCCTGGCCGCCAATCGTGTTCCTGGGCGCGGCCGTATTGGGTGTCGTTCTCGCCTATGCGGTGCCCCTGCCCTGGATCGGCTCGCCGCTTTCCGACATCCTGTTCGCCGCCGGCTGGCTGCTTGCCGCGGCCGCGCTTCTGTCCATTGCCATGGCCATACGCACGCTCCGCCACGCCGACACCACCGTAATGGCGACAAGGAGCGCCCGGCACCTGGTGATCGGCGGGCCTTACGCCTTCTCGCGCAATCCGATCTATCTCGGACTGGCGGCGCTCCTGTTCGCCGTCGGCCTGATCACCGGCTCGGTCTGGTTTCTGCTCGCCTCCATCCTGGCGGCGATCGTCACGCAAAAGCTCGCGATCGAGCCGGAGGAGCGCCATTTGGCGGAGCGCTTCGGAAAGCGCTACCGTGACTACCAGAAGAAGGCGCGGCGCTGGTTCTGACGATGCCTGCCCTTCAGGTTTTCACGCCCAGCTCGGCCAACCGCTCGACACAGGCCTCCTCGGCCTGGTCGAGTTCCTGCAGCGTATCCTCCAGATCGCGGCGCTTCTGCCGCAGGCTTTGCCTCTTCTCCTCGATCTTCTCGATCATCAGGTGCAATTGCCCGACCTCGCCGGGCGGCGTCTTGTAGACTTGGATGATCTCCCGGATCTCGTTGATCGAGAAGCCGAGACGGCGGCCGCGCAGGATCTGGCGGACGAGATGCCGGTCGGAGGGACGGTAAAGGCGCGTGCGCCCACGCCGCACCGGATGGATGAGTCCTTCGTCCTCGTAGAACCGGAGCGTGCGCGTCGAGATTCCGAATTCGCGGGTCAGCTCCGTAATCGTGTAATATTCCCGCATCGGTGGTCGGCCTCGCATATTGTGCGGCCGACAATGTCACCCGATTTACGTAAAAGTCAATTCAACGATAAGCCGCACCGCCGCCTCGACAATTGGCGACCCACCACCGCCACTGCGCGCGTTCGAAAACGCAGGCCGGCTCAAGCGAAGGCATCCGGCATCGACTCCTTGCGCCGGGCCACGAAATCGTTGAGTGCCTCGTCGATTCCCTCGTCGAGCGCCGGCGCCTGATAGGCGTCGAGCCAATTCCTGGCCAACTGGTTCGCCCGCTGATTCGCGGCCTTCTCGCCCTCCGCCGACCATTGCTCGTAGGAATTATTGTCGGCGATCGAGGAGCGGTAGAAGGCGGTCTGGAAATTGGCCTGCGTGTGCGCACAGCCGAGATAGTGGCTGCCCGGCCCCACCTCGCGGATGGCGTCCATCGCCTGGCCGTTTTCCGACAGGTCAAGCGGCTCGCACAGGCGCTGCTGCATGCCGAGTTGGTCGATATCCATCATGAATTTCTCGTAGGACGAGGCAAGCCCGCCCTCGAGCCAGCCGGCCGCGTGGAGGACGAAATTGGTTCCCGCGAGCACGGTGGAATTGAGCGTGTTGGCACTCTCATATGCAGCCTGGGCGTCCGGAACCTTCGAGCCGGTGAGCGAGCCGCCGGTGCGGAAGGGAAGTCCGAGGCGCCGGGCGAGCTGTGCCGCGCCGTAAGAGACGAGCGACGGTTCCGGCGTGCCGAAGGTCGGCGCCCCGGACTGCATGGAGATCGATGATGCGAACGTGCCGAAGAGGACCGGCGCGCCCGGCCGCACGAGCTGCGTGAAGGCCGCCCCTGCCATCACCTCCGCCAGCACCTGGGTGAGCGTGCCCGCCACCGTCACCGGGCTCATGGCGCCGGCCAGGATGAAGGGGGTGATGATGCAGGCCTGGTTCGCCCGCGCATAGACCTTGGCCGCGCCCAGCATGGTCTCGTCGAAGACCATGGGCGAGTTGGCGTTGATGAGGTTGATGACGACCGTGTTTTCCTCGACGAACTTCTCGCCGAACAGGATCCTGGCCATCGACACCGTGTCCTCGGCGCGGTCGGGCGCGGTGACCGATCCCATAAAGGGCTTGTCGGAAAAACGCATATGCGCATAGACCATGTCGAGGTGGCGCTTGTTGACCGGCACATCGACCGGCTCGCACACCGTGCCGCCCGAATGGTGGATCGACGGCGCCATATAGGCGAGCTTCACGAAATTGCGGAAATCCTCGATCGTGGCGTAGCGGCGCGTGCCTTCGAGATCGCGCACGAAAGGCGGACCGTACACCGGGGCGAAGACGGTGGCATCGCCGCCGATCTGGACGGAGCGTTCCGGATTGCGCGCGTGCTGGGTGAAGACGGGCGGTGCCGTCTTCAAAAGCTCGCGGCACAGCCCCTTGGGAAAGTGCACGCGGTCCGCCTTCACGTCGGCGCCGGCTTCCTTCCAGAGCTTCAGCGCTTCCGGATCGTCCCGGAACTCGATTCCCACCTCTTCAAGCACCGTGTCGGCATTGGCCTCGATCAGCGACAGCCCTTCCTCGTCGAGCACTTCGTAGGGCTTGATCGAGCGCCTGATGTAGGTGAGTTGCTGGCCCGGTCCGCCGCCGCTGCGCGCCGCCCGTCGGGCCGACGCG
>NZ_JBHSUM010000088.1:0-16599 GCF_042660605.1 Nitratireductor sp. GCM10026969 | reverse complement strand
GAGGCCGCGCGCGCCGCCGGTGCCGGCCTCACCCAGGGCTCCGCCATCGGCGCAGACCTCGACTCCCCTTCCGCCTACGGGCGCACCAAGGCCGAAGGCGAGCAGGCGGTGCTGGAGACCGTGAAGAATGCCGTCATCCTGCGCCCCTCCATCATCTTCGGGCCCGAGGACACGTTCTTCAACCGCTTTGCCAACATGGCCCGCTTCTCGCCGGTCCTCCCGCTCATCGGCGGCGGGCACACCAAATTCCAGCCCGTCTATGTCAGCGACGTCGCCGAGGCGCATGCGCGCGCCGTGGACGGCGATCTGAAGGGCGGCGCGATCTACGAACTCGGCGGGCCGCAGGTGCTGACCTTCCGCCAGTGCATGGAAGAGATGCTGGAGGTGATCAACCGCAAGCGGCTGCTCGTCTCCGTTCCCTGGCCGATCGCGCGGCTGCAGGCGCGCGTGCTCGGCCTTCTGCCCAAGCCGCTCCTAACTCTCGACCAGGTGCGCATGCTGGAGGTCGACAACGTCGTCTCGACGGAGACTGCCGACAAGGGCCTCACCCTGGAAGGGCTCGGCATCGCGCGCCACGCGATCCAGGCCATCCTGCCCACCTATCTCTGGACCTACCGCCCGGCGGGGCAGTTCACATTGCCGCAGATGTGAGGGCGGGCGGCGCTTGGATATCGTCACCGACCTTCTGCCGGACGGCCTCGGCCTTCCGGCGGCATCGTTGCTTATCCTCGCCAGTTTCTTCACCTCCGCCCTGACGGCAGCCTTCGGTATCGGCGGCGGGGTGGCCATGCTGACGCTGCTCGGCCTTTTCCTGCCCGTCGCCGCCCTCATTCCCGTGCACGGCGCCGTGCAGCTCGGCTCAAACACGGGCCGCGCCTGGCATCAGCGGGCACATATCCGGCATGGCATCGCGCTGCCCTTCATCGCGGGAAGCCTCGTCGGCGCGGCGGCGGGTGCGTATTTCGTGGTGCAATTGCCCGACGCGGTGCTGAAACTGGTGCTTGGGCTGTTCGTGATCGTCGTCACCTGGATGAAGTTTCCCGGGGCTGCGCGGCTCGGCCATGCCGGGATGGCCGTGGGCAGTGCCGTCCTGGCGCTCGCCACGATGTTCGTCGGCGCCACTGGACCGCTGCTGTCGGCGTTCTTCGCGCAGATCATACCCGACGACCGCAAAGCGCTGATCGCCACCCACGCGGCCGGCATGACCGTGCAGCACGTGCTGAAGGTGATCGCCTTCGCCATCGCCGGCTTCGCCTTCGCACGCTGGCTGCCGCTTGTGCTGGCCATGATCGCCTCGGGCTATCTCGGGACGGTCTACGGCAGCCGGCTTCTGGAAAAGCTGCCTGAAGAAAGCTTTCGCCGCTGGTTCAGGGTCGGGCTGACGCTTTTGGCGCTCGACCTGGTGCGGCGGGGCGTTATGGGCTTCTTCTAACCCAGGAAAAAAAGCGCGACGAGCCCCGCCACGCCAACGAGGATCCGCCACCAGCCGAACAATGCGTAGCCGCGCCGGGAGACATAGCCGAGCAGCGAGCGCACGACGATCACCGCGGCGATGAAGGCGGCGATGAAGCCGACGGCGATGATCTTGACGTCGGCGGCGGTGAGCAGGGCATAGTTCTTGTAGAGATCGTAGGCGAAGGCACCGGCCATGGTGGGCATGGCCAAAAAGAAGGAAAACTCAGCCGCCGCGCGCTTGTCCGCCCCCAGGAGCAGGCCGCCGACGATGGTGGATCCGGAGCGCGAGGTGCCCGGGATCATCGACAGGCACTGGAAAAGCCCGATCTTGAAATACATCGCCAGCGGGAAATGGGTGATGTCCGTATAGACCGGCTTTTTCGCCCAGCGATCCACCCATAGAAGCACCCCGCCGCCCAGGATGAGCATGATGCAGATCAGGGTGGGGGTCTCGAACAGGACGGTCTTGATGATCTTGTAGGCGAGGACGCCGATCACGGCCGCGGGCAGGAAGGCCAGCAGGACGCCCAAGACGAAGCGCCGCGTGGCCGGGTCGCGCGGCAGATCCACCGCCATTTTCCATAGGCGTGCGGCATAGACGCTCAGGATCGCCAGGATCGCGCCGAGCTGGATGAGGATCTCGAAGGCCTTGCCTGTCGACTGGAAGTCAAGAAAATGGCCAGCCAGCAGGATATGGCCGGTGGAGGAGACGGGAATGAACTCGGTCAATCCTTCCAACACGCCGAGAAGGAGCGCTTCCGCGATGGTCTGTTCCGGCACGACATCTCCCCGGGGCGAGCTTGCTTGTCAGGCACGTCGTCTCCACCTATAGCTCGGGTGGAGGGCCTGGGAATCAGGCTTGTCGAGGATTATCGTTCCGGCCCGCGAATGGCCAGAGCCTTTGGTGATCACAAACTGTGTTATGCTGACGCTGTTCCACCATCCGCTATATGCTTCCTGCCGGTTCGTGCGCCTGGCCTTCGGGGAATATGGCGAGGAGATCGCGCTCATCGAGGAGCGGCCCTGGGCGAAGCGCAAGGAGTTTCTGGCGCTCAATCCGGCGGGCACGATCCCCGTGCTTCTGGCCGAAAGCGACCATGTCATCGTCGGCGCAACGGTGATCGGCGAATATCTCGACGAGACCCGCGGAGCGTTCCAGCGCGACAGGCGGCTGATGGCGGAAAACTCCATCGCACGGGCCGAGATCCGGCGGCTGGTCGACTGGTACCTGGTGAAGATGGATTCCGACGTCACGCGCCACCTGGTGCGCGAGCGCGTTCTGAAACCGCTGATGGGCGGCGAGACGGGCAGCGCGCCCGATTCGGCAGCAATCCGCGCCGCCCGTGGCAATGTGCGCCAGCACCTGAAATACACGAACTGGCTCGCCGCCACGCGCGACTGGCTCGCGGGACCGCGCCTTTCCTATGCCGATACGGCCGCCGCCGCGGCGCTCTCCATCCTCGACTATATGGGCGAGATCGACTGGCGCGAGTTCGAGGCGGCGCGCGAGTGGTACAGCCGCATGAAGTCGCGGCCCTCCTTCCGTTCCCTACTTGCTGACCGCGTGCGGGGGCTCTCGCCCGCCTCGCACTACGCGGACCTGGACTTCTGATGCGTGCCGCGCGAGCCGAATCGGAACGGCTACGCGCGTTCGTTGAGCGGGAGGCGCGCGCGCTGGGCTTTAACGTGGTGGGCTTCACCACGCCCGATGCCGCGCCGGCGGCACCGGGGCGGCTCGCGCACTTCCTGCGCGAAGGGCGTCACGGCACGATGGGCTGGATGGACGAAACGGCCATGCGCCGCGCCCGGCCGCGGGCGCTCTGGCCCGAGGTGCGCTCCATCGTCATGCTGGGCATGAACTACGGGCCGGACGAAGATCCGCTCGCCGTCCTGCAGGCGAAGGATCGGGCGGCGATCTCCGTTTACGCGCGGAACCGGGACTATCACGATGTCGTCAAGGGCAAGCTGAAACAGATCGCCGGCAAGCTCGCTGCAAAATGCGGGGACGATGTGAAGGTATTCGTCGACACCGCCCCGGTGATGGAAAAGCCGCTGGCGGAAGCGGCGGGGATCGGCTGGCAGGGCAAGCACACCAATCTGGTCAGCCGCGAGATGGGCTCCTGGCTCTTCCTCGGCTCGATCTTCACCACCGCCGAAATCCCGGCCGACCGGCCCGAGACGGACCATTGCGGCTCCTGCCGGGCCTGCCTCGACGTCTGCCCGACGGATGCCTTCCCCGCACCCTACCAGCTCGATGCACGGCGCTGCATCTCCTATCTCACCATCGAGCACAAGGGCCCGATCCCGCGCGAATTGCGCGCGAAGATGGGCAACCGCATCTATGGCTGCGACGATTGCCTGGCCGTCTGCCCATGGAACAAGTTCGCGCAGGAGGCGTCCGAAGCCAAGCTCAAGGCGCGGGACGACCTGAAGGCGCCGGCGCTTGTCGATCTCATCGGACTTGACGATGCGGGCTTCCGCGCGCTCTTTTCCGGATCGCCCGTCAAACGCATCGGCCGCGACCGCTTCATCCGCAACGTGCTGATCGCCGCCGGCAATTCCGGCGAGGCTGCGCTCGTGCCGGCCTGCACGCGGCTCCTGGAGGACGAAGCCGCACTGGTGCGCGGCGCGGCAGTGTGGGCGCTGTCGCGGCTTTTGAACCGGGATCGTTTCGAGGCGCTGGCGCGCCGATACCGTCCCGGCGAGGCGGCCCCCCAGGTGGTGGAGGAATGGGACAGCGCATTGGCCTTTATCGGCGAATTGGTTCCATGAGCGCGCGTGTCTTCATCTTCGGCGCGGGTTACTCCGCGCAGGCCTTCGCGGCCGGCATTACCGGTGAAGCGGATATCGTCGGCGGGACGACGCGCAGCGTTCAACAGGCGGAGACGCTGGCGCGGAAGGGCATCCGTCCATTCCTCTATAAGGGCGAAGGCTTCAAAGACGATATCCTGGACGCGGTGCGCAGGGCGACACACCTCGTCGTCTCCATCGCCCCGGGCGAAAACGGCGACCCCGTGCTGGACGTCCTGCAGGCGGCTGCCACCAACCCGCCGCCGGCGCTGGCGTGGATCGGCTATCTCTCCACGGTGGGGGTTTACGGCGACCATGGCGGCGCCTGGGTGGACGAGACGGCCGAATGCCGCCCCCGCTCGCCCCGCTCGCGCCGGCGGCTGGAGACGGAACAGGCCTGGCGGGGCTTCGCGCGGCGGGCGCAAGCGCCGCTCTCGATCCTGCGGCTTTCCGGCATCTACGGACCGGGCCGCAACGCCTTCGTGAACCTCGCCGAGGGCAAGGCCAGGCGCATCGTCAAGCCCGGCCAGGTGTTCAATCGCGTGCATGTCGAGGATATCGCCGGCGCGCTGCGGCACCTGATGCGCATGCGGGCCGACGGCATCTACAACGTCACCGACGACGAACCGGCACCACCGCAGGACGTGATCGTCTATGCGGCCCACCTGATGGATGTCGCGCCGCCGCCGGAGATCGCCTTCGACAAGGCGGACATGACGCCGATGGCACGCTCTTTCTATTCCGAGTGCAAACGGGCGGCGAACGGAAAGCTCAAGGCCTCCGGCTATCGCCTGCGCTATCCCGACTATCGCCAGGCGCTGGAGACAATGTGGGAATCGGGGATCTGGAAAGGCGAGGCTGCCGCAAATCTGCTATGATTCGCGGCGATCCTGACCGTCAGGAGGGGATTCGATGCGGCGATCTCGTTTCTTGCGGCTGGCTGCCGCCAGCCTGACCTTTGCCCTTGCGGGCGTTTTCGCTGCCAGGGCCGAGCCTTTGGCAAAGGAACTTTTCGGCGCCAAGGACCTGCCCGCGGCGACGGCGCCCGCTTCCTACGGCTTTTATTCCAAGGGGTGCCTGGCGGGCGGCATCGCCATCGCACCGGACGGCGCGCACTGGCAGGCCATGCGCCTTTCGCGCAACCGGCGCTGGGGACATCCCGAGCTCATCGGCCTCATCGAGCGGCTTTCCCGGGAGGCCGCCCGCGACGGCTGGCCGGGACTCCTGGTGGGCGACATCTCGCAGCCGCGCGGCGGGCCGATGCTTTCCGGGCACGCCTCGCACCAGATCGGGCTCGATGCCGATATCTGGTTCACCCCCATGCCGGACAAGCGCATGAGCGTGGCCGAGCGCGAGAAAGTGAGCGCCGTCTCCATGCTGAAGAAGGATTCGCTCTACGTCGACGACCGCAAATGGACGCCGGCGCACGAGGCCGTGCTGCGCCGGGCGGCGAGCTATCCGCAGGTGGAGCGCATCCTGGTGCATCCGGGCATCAAGAAGAAGCTCTGCGACACGGTGACCGGCGACCGGAGCTGGCTGCAGAAGATCCGTCCCTTCTGGGGCCATCACTATCACTTCCATGTGCGCATCGGCTGCCCGAAGGGCTCGACCGGGTGCAAGTCCCAACGGCCCACCACACCGGGTGAGGGCTGCGGCAAGAGCCTCGCCTGGTGGTTTACGGAAGAGCCGTGGAAACCGGCGGAAGGCCCGCAGAAGCCCAAGGCGCGCGATATCATGACGATGGCGGCGCTGCCGGCGACCTGCCGCAGCGTTCTGGACGCGCCGGCGCCGGCTTCCGAGGCGGCCGTGACCTTGGCCGGCCCCGAAGGGCTGCCGTCGGGCCGGGCGATGCCGGGCGCCGGGGCGACGGATCCCAAATCGCTCCTGCTTTCATTGCAGCCGGCGGAAATCCCCCTGCCCTCGCCGCGTCCCTGACAGCGAGAAAGCGCGCCGGGACGCTTTTCATATCCGCCCGGCTCGCTTATAGCCTCAATCGATTTAACGATCCGCCTGGTGACAGCCGTGACCCACCGACGCGTTGCACTGATCGCGCATGACCAGAAGAAAGACGATCTCGTGGCCTTCGTCCGGGACCACCGGACGCATCTGGCCGGTTGCGAACTGGTGGCCACGGGCTCGACCGGGGGGCGCATCGTCGAGGCCTGTCCGGAACTGAAGGTGCGACGCCTGAAGAGCGGACCGCTCGGTGGCGACCAGCAGATCGGCGCTCTGATCGCCGAGCGCGCCGTCGATCTCCTGATCTTCTTCGTCGATCCGCTGACGCCGATGCCGCATGATGTGGATGTCAAGGCTCTGATGCGGCTCGCGATCGTGTATGATATCGCAATGGCGCTCAACCGGGCGACGGCCGGGATCATATTGCAACAGGAAGAGGCGGGCACTCCCGCACGAGAGACTTAAGCGAGGAGCTGCGCGTAGCCACATGCCCAATCTGAACCAGCCCGAGACGGTCCTCGACTTTCCCATCCTCGTCGGCGATATCGGCGGGACCAACGCGCGCTTTGCCATCGTCGTCGATTCCTATGCCGAACCGCGGGAGTTCCCCGTGGTCCAGACCGCCGACTACGCCACCATCGACGAGGCGATCCAGGCCGCCATCCTCGACCAGACGCATATCCTGCCGCGCTCGGCCGTGCTGGCGGTGGCAGGACCCGTGGACGGCGACGAGATCGACCTGACCAATTGCGACTGGGTGGTGCGGCCGCGCGAGATGATGGCGGGGCTGGGCTTCAGCGAGATCGTCGTGCTCAACGATTTCGAGGCGCAGGCGCTGGCCGTGGTGGCGCTCGGCGAGGCGCATATGGAAAAGGTCGGTGGCGGCGAGGCCGAGACCGTGGGCAGCCGTGTGGTGCTCGGGCCGGGCACCGGGCTCGGCGTTGCGGGTCTCGTGCACGCCCGGCGCACCTGGATCCCCATTCCCGGCGAGGGCGGGCATGTCGATCTCGGCCCGCGCTCCGCCCGAGACGGGGAGGTTTTCCCGCATCTGGAGAAGATCGAGGGGCGCGTCTCGGCCGAGCAGATCCTGTGCGGCCGCGGCCTCGTCAACCTGTACCGCGCGGTTGCCGCGGCGGACGGCAAGGAGGCCCGTTTCTCGGACCCGGCGGAGATCACCAGCGCGGCCCTTGAGAGCAGCGACCCGACGGCGGTCGAGACACTGGACCTCTTCCTCACCTATCTCGGCCGCGTGGCCGGCGATCTGGCGCTCGTCTTCATGGGCCGGGGCGGGGTGTATCTGACCGGCGGCATTGCCCAGAAGATCCTGCCGGCCCTGCACAACGGCAAGTTCCGCACCGCCTTCGAGGACAAGGCGCCGCACGGGGAACTGATGGAGACGATGCCCGTCTTCGTCATCACCCACCCCATGGCCGCGCTTGCCGGCCTGGCCGCCTATGCCCGCACGCCGGGGCGCTTCGGCGTGGAGACGGCGGGACGGCGCTGGAAGGCGCGATAGCTCCAAGCTCCGCGCGGCAACCCGCGCGGCCTCATTGTGGATTGCATGCGTCCGGCCGATAAGGCATAGCCTCACCCGATAACGGGCGGCCGCCGGCCGCCGCAGCCACGACGGATGTCAATTGCTCGGCAAGCAAAGCAAAACTCCACCCGAACCCGGCGAGGTGATTGCGGTCATCCGCCGTGTCCTGGCGGAAAACGGGCGGGATTTCATCCCGCAATACAGCCTGGCGGCCGTATGCATGCTGGCGATCGCCGGGACCACCGCCTTCAGCGCATGGATCATGCGCGACATCATCGACGAGGTCTTTTACGAACAGCGCTGGGGACTGGTCGGCTGGATCTCCGGGGCGATCATCCTCGCCTTTACCATCCGCGGCTTCGCCACCTATGGCCAGGCGGTGCTTCTGGCGAAAGTGGGCAACAATCTGGTCGCCCGCTACCAGCGCCGCATCTTCGAACAACTCATGCGGCTCGACATCGGGTTCTTCACCGCAACCCGCTCCGGCCAACTGGCCGCGCAGATCAGTCAGAACGTCACCGGCATCCGTGACCTGCTCAACATGACGCTCGCCGCCCTCGCCCGCGACGTCGTCTCGCTGATCGGCCTCGTCGCGGTGATGATATGGATGGACCCGCTGCTTTCGCTGATCGCGCTCATCATCGGCCCACCCCTCGTCTACACCGTCAATTACCTGATGCGCCGGCTCAGGCGCATCACGCGCGAGGCGGTGGAGATCAACTCCCGGTTGCTCGGGGCCATGCAGGAATCCGTACAGGGGATCGCCATCGTCAAGGCGTTCACCATGGAGGAGGTGTTGGCGGACAAGATGGGCGGGCTCATTCAGCGTGCGGAGGCACGCTCCAACAAGATTGCCCGCGTTTCGGAGCGGCTGGGGCCGATCACCGAGATTCTGGCGGGTTTCGCGATCGCCGCCGTCATCGCCTATGCCGGCTGGCGCGCGGCCACGTCCGCGGAGCCGCCCGGATCGGTCTTCGCCTTCATCACGGCGCTGCTTCTGGCCTACGACCCGGCGCGCAAGCTCGCCCGCGTGCAGGTGAGCATAGAGCGCGCGCTGGTGAACGCGCGCATGATTTATGAAATCCTCGACCTCGAGCCGCGGCAGGGAGATGCCCGCGGGGCGGAACTGCTCAACGTGAAGCGGGGCGACGTCCTCTTCGACAAGGTCCGCTTTTCCTATGCCGAGCACATGCCCGTGTTGCAGGGGGTGAGCTTCGAGGCGAAGGCGGGCAAGACCACGGCCATCGTCGGCCCCTCGGGCGCGGGCAAGTCGACGCTGTTTTCCTTGTTGCAGCGCTTCTACGACCTGGAAGACGGCACGATCACCATCGACGGGCAGGACATTTCCCGGGTCACCAAGCGGTCGCTGCGCTCGGCGATCGCCTATGTCTCGCAGCATCCCTACCTCTTCGAAGGGACCATTCGCGACAACATCCGCTACGGCCGTCCCGATGCCACGGACGCCGAGATCGAGGAGGCGGCGAAGCTTGCCAATGCGGAGGAGTTCATCCTCCAGCAGGCCGACGGCTACGACACGCCGGTGGGCGAGAACGGAGCCACGCTTTCCGGCGGACAGCGCCAGCGCCTCTCCATCGCCCGCGCCATCGTGCGCGACGCGCCCATCCTGCTCCTCGACGAAGCCACCTCGGCCCTCGACAACGAATCGGAGGCCAAGGTGCAGCAGGCGCTGGAGCGGGTTATGAAGACGCGCACCACGCTGGTCATCGCGCACCGCCTGTCGACCGTCATCAACGCGGACCGGATCATCGTGCTCGAAGAGGGCCGGCTGGTCGAGCAGGGCACGCACCGTACGCTCATCAGGAAGCCGCACGGCGTCTATGCACGGTTCTACCGGATGCAGACGCAGAAGACGGACGACCTTCTGGGCGACACGCCGGTCGACGAGGGGCGCATGACGAAAGCCACCGACGAAGCGACGAGCGAGGAGAGCCGCTGATGCAGGAAATGGGTCTTGTGGTGGTCGGCGCCGGCGGGCGCATGGGCCAGACACTCATCCGCGCCGTCCATACGATGGACGGGGTACGGCTGGCCGGCGCCATCGAGCGCCCCGATTCGCCCTACCTCGGCAAGGACGCCGGCGAGCTGGCCGGCATCGGCATCGTCAATGTGGAGATCAGCGACGATCCCCTGCCGGTCTTCGCAAAGGCCGATGGCGTGCTCGACTTCACCGCGCCGAAAGCGACGGTCGCGTTTGCCGGCTACGCCGCGCAGGCGCGGATCGTCCACGTTATCGGCACCACCGGCTTCTCCGAAGAGGAGGAAAGGGCGATCGCGGCCGCCGCGCGCCACGCCACCATCGTCAAGTCGGGCAATATGAGCCTCGGAGTCAATCTTCTGTCCATCCTCGTCGAACAGGCGGCGAAGGCGCTGGAGGCGGACGATTTCGATATCGAAATCCTGGAAATGCACCACCGCCACAAGGTGGATGCGCCCTCCGGCACCGCACTGCTTCTGGGCGAGGCGGCCGCCAGCGGACGCGGCGTGGATCTCGCCAAGGAGAGTGTCCGCGTGCGCGACGGGCACACCGGACCGCGTGCTGAAGGATCGATCGGCTTTGCCACGCTGCGCGGCGGCTCGGTGGTGGGCGAGCATTCGGTCATCCTCGCCGGCACGGGCGAGCGCATCGTTCTGTCCCACCACGCTGACGACCGCGCCATATTCGCCCGCGGCGGGGTCAAGGCCGCGCTGTGGGGACGAGGGCGGAAACCCGGCCTCTACTCCATGCGCGACGTCCTCGGCCTCGCCTGATCCCTTTCATCCACCGCAGAGGAAACATCATGTCCGGAACGCTGATACTCGTCCGACACGGCCAGAGCGAATGGAACCTGAAGAACCTTTTCACCGGCTGGCGCGACCCCGGGCTGACGGAGAAGGGGCATGAGGAGGCGAAGACGGCCGGCCGCAGGATCAAGGCACGCGGGCTGAAGCCGGATATCGCCTTCACCTCGGTCCTTTCCCGCGCCCAGGTGACCAACGACCATATCCTCGCCGAGCTCGGGCAAGAGGGGCTCGAGGCCATCCGCGACCAGGCGCTGAACGAGCGCGATTACGGCGACCTCTCCGGCCTCAACAAGGACGACGCGCGCCAGAAATGGGGCGAGGAGCAGGTGCATATCTGGCGACGCTCCTACGACGTGCAGCCGCCCGGCGGCGAAAGCCTGAAGGACACCGGTGCCCGGGTCTGGCCCTACTATATGCGCGTCATCCAGCCGCATGTCCTGCGCGGCGAGACGGTGCTGGTGAGCGCCCACGGCAACTCGCTGCGCGCCCTCGTCATGGTGCTCGACGGGCTTTCGGGCGAGGAGATCGTCAGAAACGAGATCGCCACCGGCGTGCCCATTGTCTATTGCCTCAACGCCGACTCCACCGTCGCCTCGAAGGAAGTGCTGGAGGACTGAGGCGCAGAGCCACGACGTTCGGCCTCGCCTGTCGCGAAAAACGCGAAACCGCGTTGACACGGCAGGCCGAGCCGCTTACATCGGCTGCGCACCTAGCCCAGGTGGCGGAATTGGTAGACGCGCACGGTTCAGGTCCGTGTGCCGCGAGGCGTGGAGGTTCGAGTCCTCTCCTGGGCACCATCCTTTCCCGTCAGAACTGATTGCAGGGCCGCCGGAACGCCGCGCTCCTGCCGTTCCCCTGCCCTATTTCGCGGCTATCGGTGCTCCTACACAACAACAGCAAGGGACGTCAGACCGATGAGGAAAAACGCCGGACGGCGCGCCGCGCCGGCAGCGATTGCTTTTACCTTTTTCACCCTCCTTCCCGCGACAGCTCACGCCCAGTGCGGCAGCGCTTCCTGGTATGCGCTGACATCCAAGACCGCCTCGGGCGAGCGCATGAACCCCTCCGCCATGACCGCCGCGCACCGCAAGCTGCCCTTCGGCACGAAGGTGCGGGTGGTGAACAGGCGCAACGGCCGGGCCGTGACCGTGCGCATCAACGATCGCGGTCCGTTCGTCGGCGGACGCATTCTCGATCTTTCCAAGGCGGCGGCTGCCAAGCTGGGCTTTCTCAGGGCCGGCCACACCAAGATCTGCCTGGAGCAGCTCGACTGACCGTCACAGGAGGACGGGCGGGTCGAACCGGCCTCTCACTTCGATCTCGACCAGGAAGGTCTTGCCGGCGTGGGGATCGGCCCGGCGGGCATCCTCGTCGAGGCCCTCGTAAGCTGAGGTGACCGCGAGGTGGTCGGCCCCCGGACCGACAAACACCGGGCAGGTGGCGCGCCGCGCCGGCAGCTGAATGCTGCGAATAAGCTCGCCGCGGGAGGTCAGCGCATCGAGCCGCCCAGCGCTCCAGCGCGCATTCCAAAGCGTGCCCGTGGCGTCCACCACGGAGCCGTCGATGCCGCCGGGTATCTCGTTTCCTTCCAGGGTGAGCACCGGGTCGTCCACGGGCAGGCCGGTCTCCGGATCGCAAGCCACGCGATAGAGGCGGTTCTCATGCGTGTCGGCGAAATAGCCGATCGCCCCGTCGGGCGAAAAGCAGATCGAATTGGGGATGGTGATGTGGGAGAACAGCCGGCGCACCTCGCCCTTGAAGAACCAGTATATGGCGCCGGCCTGCTCCTGGGCCGCCTTGCCCATGGTGCCGAACCACAGGGCCCCGGCGGGATGCACGCGGGCATCGTTGGAACGGGTGTCCTCGCGGTCCGCCTCCACCTCGACATGCATGGTGAGCGCTCCTGAATCGCGCTCGCGAAGCTGAAGGCCGGTCTCCGTCACCAGGAGCTGTCGCTTCTCGTCCACCGCGGCAAGGGCGCTCGCCATGACGGGGAGGTCGTGAATACGGGTTTGGCCGCCGGGATAGGGCAGATCCAGGAGCTTGCGTTCGAGAATGTCGAACCAGAACAGCGTATCGGTACGCGGGTCGTAGGTCGGGCCCTCGCCCAGATGGCAGGCCACGTCCGAAAGGATCGAGACCGGGACATCGCTCATAACAGCCCTCCATCGACGATGATCGTCTGTGCCGTCATCATGCGCGAAAGGCCGGAGGCAAGAAAGAGGCAAGGCCCCACCATGTCCTCGGGCTGAAGCGCCTCCTTGAGGCACTGCCGTTCGATGTGGCTCTCGAGGGCGTCTTCGGTCACCCAGAGCGTCTTCTGCCGCTCCGTCACCACCCAGCCAGGCGCGATCGCATTGACGCGAATGCCGTGCGGGCCGAGGGCGCCCGCCAGGCCCTTCGTAAGTCCGACGATGCCGCCCTTGGCGGCCGAATAGGCCGGCATCCCGCCCTGGTTGATCATGTAGGAGATGGAGGTGAAGTTGACGATCGCCCCGCGCCCGGCCGCCTTCATGCCCGGCACCACCGCCTGCACGGCGAAGAATTGCGGGCGCAGGTTGATCGCTTGGTTGTCGTCCCAGTATTCCGGCGTGACGTCCTCGATCGCATGGCGGTCGTCCCTGGCGGCATTGTTGACGAGCACCGCAACGGGGCCGTGCGCCCTCTCCGTTTCCGACACCGCCCCACGCAAGGCTCCAATGTCACGCAGGTCGGCGTGAAGGAAAAGCGGCCGGCGTTCCAGATCCTCTTCCAGGCGGTCGCACAGCGCGCGGCTCGCCTCCACGGCGATGTCGATGAAGGCCACGCGCGCGCCCTGGCGCAGAAAGCCCTCTGTCAGGGCGGCGCCGATCCCGGAGCCGCCGCCGGTGATCAGGACGGACGCGTCTTCGAGGTCGGGGAAGCCTTGGATGGGCATCACAGGATATGCTCCTTTTCGGGCGGAGCTTAGCCGCAACCGGCGACGGCGGCTCGGCTCCAGATCAGATTCCACGCAATTCCGGACGGAAAACCGGCTTCCACTTTTCCTGGAATTGCTCTAAACGCGGCCGGGCCCGCCTGGTTGCAGTTTACTGGGTTCGGGCGGGCTGATCGAAACTGCGGAGGATGTCGAGCGTCTCCTCGGCGTCGCGCGGCCTGCCGAAGAGATAGCCCTGGCCCCCTGTGCAGCCGAACTCGACGAGTCGCAGCGCCTGGGCCTCGTCTTCGATGCCTTCGGCGACCACGTCCATGCCGAGCCCTTCGCACATGGCCAGGATGGCGCGGATGATGTGCTCGGAGGGGCGGTCCTCGAGAATCGAGGCGACGAAGCCGCGGTCGATCTTGAGCTTGTCGAAAGGAAAGTCGCGCAGCCGCCCGAGACTCGACTGGCCGGTGCCGAAATCGTCGAGCGAGACGCGGATTCCCACGCGCCGCAGGTCGCCGATGATCTTTTCCGCCGAGGCCGGGTCGGACATCAGGCCGGTTTCGGTGATCTCGATCTCCAGGCGGCGCGGGTCGAATCCGGTGCATTCCAGGATGGCCAGGATCTGCAGTCCGGTGTTGTGGTCGACCAGTTGCGAGGGCGAAAGGTTGAAGGACAGGAACAGGTCCTCCGGCCAATCGCGCGCCGCCTCCGTCGCCTTGCGCAGCACGAGCTGAGAAAGCTGCCCGATGATGCCGCGTTCCTCGGCGATGGGGATGAAGACCTCGGGCGAGACCAGGCCGAGATCGCCGTCATGCCATCGCGCCAGGGTCTCGAAGCCGACGGTGCGGCGGGTGGCGAGATCGACGATCGGCTGGAAATGCGGCTTCACCTCGCCGGCGGCGACGGCGCGGCGCAGGGCCTGCTCGATGCGGGTGACACGCTTGGCCGCCTCCTCCATTTCGCGCGTGTAAGCCATCACCTTGCCGCGGCCGGCGCGCTTGGCCTGGTAGAGAGCCGTCTCCGCCTTGCTCAGCAGGAGGTCGGTCGTGTCCTCGTCCGAGTAAAAAAGCGAGCAGCCGGCGGATGCCGAAAGACGCGCCGTCCGGTGGTCCACCCCATAGGGCGCCGAAAGAACCTCAATCAGCATCTTCGCCTTTTCGATGGCCGCCTGCTCGTTGAATATCATCGGGCAGAGGAAGGCGAACTCGTCCGCGCCGATGCGGGTGACGACGGCATGCTCGTCCATGGCCGCGCGCAGGCGCATGGCAACCTGTTGCAGAATCTCGTCGCCCGCCTTGCGCCCGAACAGATCGTTGATCGGCTTGAACCCGTCAAGGTCGAGTACGCCGACGGCGAAGGGCGCCGGGTCGTCGGCCCGGTCGGCAATGAGCCGGTTGACCTTGTCGACGAAACGGCGCGCGTTGCCCAGCCCCGTCAGCGGGTCGGTGAAGGCGCCATCCTCCTCGCATCCGTTGAGACGATGCCTCGTAAACGGCCCGGACGACATATTCTTTCCTTTTTGTGGCAAAGGTTTAGGCGAGAATGCCCTTCAAAGTCTTTAGGAATGGTAACATACAGTACTATTTGTTGCGCAACCTGTCCGGCCGTCACCGGCGGCTTGACAGCCGAAGCCGGGCGACGTCATCTGCCGCCAGAGTTCAAGGAGTGAGCCGCACGATGCCCCTCGACGTCGCTTTCCAGATGGACCACGTCTCCACGGTCTCGATCGCCGGCGACACCACCTTCGCGCTGGCGCTGGAGGCGCAGCGCCGCGGCCACAGGCTCTTCCACTACACGCCGGACCGCCTGTCGCAGTGGGGCGGCGGGATATTCGCCGGGCTCGAGGAGATGACGGTGCGCGAGCGCCAGGGCGATCACTTCACGCTCGGCACGCCCGTGCGCACGGAGCTTGCGCAGATGGACGTGGTGCTGTTGCGCCAGGACCCGCCCTTCGACATGCACTACATCACCACCACCCACATGCTGGAGCGTGTCCACCCGCAGACGCTGGTCGTCAACGACCCGGCCTGGGTGCGCAACAGCCCGGAAAAGATCTTCGTCACCGAGTTCGCCGATCTGATGCCCGATACGCTGATCACGCGCGATCCGGGCGCGGTCGACACCTTTCGCGAGGAGCACGGCGACATCATCATCAAGCCGCTCTACGGCAACGGCGGTGCCGGCATTTTCCACATGCTGGAGGCCGACCGCAACCTCGGCTCGCTGCTCGAACTGTTCACCCAGACCTTCCGCGAGCCCTTTATCGTGCAGCGCTACCTGAACGAGGTGCGCGGCGGCGACAAGCGCATCATCCTTATCGAAGGCGAGCCCGTGGGCGCCATCAACCGGGTGCCGGCCGAGCACGATTCGCGCTCCAACATGCATGCGGGCGGCCGCGCCGAGCCGACCGAGATCACCGATTGGGAGCGCGAGATCTGCGCCCGCATCGGCCCGGCCCTCAAGGAACGCGGCTTCGTCCTCGTGGGCATCGACGTCATCGGCGGACTGCTGACCGAGATCAACGTCACTTCGCCGACGGGCGTGCGCGAGGTGCAGAGGTTCGGCGGCGCCGACATCGCCGCCCTCTTCTGGGACGCGGTGGAGGAGCGGCGCACCCGGAATAGCTGATCCCGGGCAGAGGCTGTTCGCGAAATGTTCTTGAACGGGGTCGCAATCTGTGCTTGTGTGCGGATCGTGAACTCGTTCAACCATCGCGGGCGCCGTTATGGCGGGGGGATTGCATGGTTTCGCATGTGCGCACGATCGCCTTCGAGGGGATCGAGACCGTTCCGGTCGATGTGCAGGTGATGGTCGCGCCCGGCAAGATGGGCATGCAGATCGTCGGCCTGGGCGATAAGGCGGTGGCCGAAAGCCGCGAGCGGGTGCAGGCCGCACTCCATGCCTCCGGCCTTTCCATGCCGCCAAAGAAGGTGACCATCAATCTGGCGCCGGCGGACCTTCCCAAGGAGGGCAGCCACTACGACCTGCCGATCGCGCTCGGCCTGATGGCCGCGCTCGGAGCGATCCCGGGAGATTCCCTGGGCGGCTATGTCGTGCTCGGCGAGTTGGCGCTGGACGGCTCGGTGGCGCGGGTGAACGGCGCCCTGCCGGCGGCGATCGGCGCCAACGCCATGGGAAAGGGCCTCATCTGCCC
>NZ_JBHSUM010000087.1:0-16742 GCF_042660605.1 Nitratireductor sp. GCM10026969 | reverse complement strand
CCGGCGCGGGCGCGAGACGCGCGAAGAGGTGCTGGCGCGGCTGGCGCGCGGTACCGACGGCGCCCTTCTGATCGACGACGCGATAACGATCGACAATTCCGGTCCCCTGGAGGTCGCCGGCGAACGTTTCCTGGGCGTGCTGCGCCGGGCGGCCGCCTGGAGCGACATCGGCGGCATGGATTGAACTGATTTTCCAATAATTAAACCGTTCGGTTGACTATCTTCGCGGATCGGTTATTCTCAACCACATGGTTGAGAAACGTCCCGCCACACTCGATGCCGTTTTTCATGCGCTGTCCGACTCCACGCGGCGCGCCATGCTGCGCGAGCTTTCGCAGGGAGAACGCACCGTCAGCGCGCTCGCCGCTCCCTTTTCCATGTCGCTCGCCGGCGCGTCGAAGCATGTGAAGGTGCTGGAGGGTGCGGGTCTGGTGCGCCGCCGCGTGGAGGGGCGCACCCACTACTGCCGGCTGGAGGCCGCGCGGCTTGCCGAGGCGGAAGCCTGGCTGCGCTACTACGAGCGTTTCTGGACGCGCCGGCTCGACACGCTGGAAGCATTGCTCATCGAGGACGAGCGGCAGCAGCGGAAGAACCACACAGACTGAGCCTGTTACGGGAGAGATCCAATGAACCTGCCTGATCCGGATGCCTATGGCGTCACAACGGCTACCGATACCGTCCGCTTCGAGCGGCTGCTTCCGGGGCCGATCGAACGCGTCTGGGCCTACCTCACAGAGCCCGAAAAGCGCAAACAGTGGCTTGCCGGCGGCGAGATGGAGCTGAAGGCCGGAGGTGAGGCGAATCTTCTCTTCAAGCATTCCGAATTCACGGACGAGCCGGCACCTGAACAATATGCCGAGATGAACACGAAGGGCTTTCCCTCGCAGCATCGCATTCTCGACATCGACCCACCGCGGATGCTCGCCATGACATGGCCGGGAGAGGACGCGCATGAAAGCGAGGTCGTCTTCGAGCTCTTTCCGGAAGGCGGGATGGTGCTTCTGGTGATTACCCACAAAAGGCTCGCCGACCGCGGCGAGATGGCCAACGTCGCCAGTGGCTGGCATGCGCATCTGGGCGTCCTCGCCACCGTACTCGAGGGTGGCGGGGTCAAGCGCTTCTGGTCGCGTATTCCGGAACTGGAAGCGGATTATCAGAAGCGTTTTGCCCAGGATTGAAGGTTTCCACCCACAGGCCGGCGGGAGAGAGCGTCCATGGATGAAAGGGGATACTGCCTCGATGAGCGGGCCGTGCGGTTCGAACGCATGCTGCCCGGCCCCGTGGAGCGCGTCTGGGCGCATCTCACCGAATCCGATCTGTTGCCGGTCTGGTTCGGCGGCGAGGGAATGGCCTATCGGATCGCGCCGCGCGAGGGCGGCGCGGTGCGGCTTGCCGACGGCCACATTCGCGGCGTCGTCACGCGGTGGAAGCCGCCATACCTGCTCGCCTACACGTGGAACGTCTTCGACGGCGACGAAACCGAATCCGCCTACCCCGAGTCCCATCTGACGTTTGCCTTGGAGGAGAAGGGCGACGAGGTCCTGCTCATCCTCACCCACCGCCCGATCCTGCCCGCCTTCGAAGGGCGGACACTGATGGGCTGGCACATGTTTCTCGACCTCCTGTCCCAAATGCTCGCCGGCAGGGCGGTGGAGAAACGCGAGACTGCGATGCGGCGGAACGCCGGCCTCTATGACGTGGAACTGCCCTCGGAATGAGAACGTAAGAACGCTTGCAAGGAGGAACTCATGAAGCCCACATTCAACGGCGGCCGCAACATCGCCATGAAAGTGCCGCCGCACCAGTATGAGGCAACCGTTGCCTTTTACCGCGACATTCTGGGCCTCGAACCGATCGAACACCACCAGCCGGCGATCGGCTTCAAGTTCGGTATGAACCAGCTCTGGATCGACCGCGCCCCTGGAATGAGCCAGGCGGAGCTTTGGCTCGAGGTCGTGACGGACGATATCGGTGCCGCCGAGGAGCATCTGCGTCAGGCGGGTATAGCGCGCTGTGACGAGATCGAAGACCTTGGCGAAGGCTTTGCCGGCTTCTGGATCTCCAGCCCGGCCTCGATCATCCACCTCATCGATCTGAAGTCCGGTGCCTGGTGAGTGGTGCGACAGCGGAACACGACAAGCGAAAGGAAGAGACGATGATCCGATGCAACCTCTCCTCCGTGGTGGTTCTCGACCAGCAGAAGGCCGAGGATTTCTATGTCGGCGTTCTCGGCTTCAAGAAGAAGCATGACTTCCCCGCCGGCGGCGCGCGCTGGCTGACCGTTGTTGCGGCTGACGGCTCAGGCGCCGAACTGGCGCTGGAGCCGGCCGGCTACGATTTCGCCAAGGCCTACCAGAAGGCGCTCTACGACCATGGAATCCCCTTCACCTCCCTCGGCTGCGACGACGTGGAGGCGGAATACGAGCGCCTGACGGCAAAGGGCGTCAAGTTCCGCGGTGGGCCGCAGAAACATGCCGATTTTCCGACAACGGCCATTTTCGAGGACACCTGCGGCAACCTCATCATGCTGCACGAGGCATAGGCTATCGCGCTTTCAGGGTGCAGTCGCCCCGAGCCGCTCCGCGACCAAAGTCGCCAGTCTTTCGGCGACTTTCTCCTTGCTCGTCTCCGGCCATTCCTCGACACCGGTTTTGGAGACGATTTTCACGTGGTTGCGCTCGCCGCCCATGACGCCGCGTGCGCCGATACCGCTGTCGTGCGAAACGTCGTTTGCGACGATGATGTCGGCACCCTTCTTCTCGAGCTTGACGCGGGCGTTCTGCTCGAGATCGTCCGTTTCGGCTGCAAAGCCGACGACCAGCGCCGGGCGCTGCTTGTGATGGCCGATGCCGGCCAGGATGTCCGGGTTTTCGACAAGCTCCAGCGCGGGTGCATTCTCCCCCTTGCGCTTCTTGATCTTGTCGCCCTTCTCATTGGCCGGCCGCCAGTCGGCGACAGCCGCCACGAAGATGCCCGCGTCCGCCGGCAGGAGCGCTTCGACGGCGGCGCGCATCTGCCGCGCGCTCTCGACATGGGTGGTCGTCACGCCCGCCGGGTCGGAGATCGACACCGGTCCCGACACGAGGTGCACATCGGCGCCGAGCCGCGCCAGGGCCGCGGCGATGGCATGCCCTTGCCTGCCCGACGAGCGATTGGCGATGTAGCGCACGGGATCGACCGCCTCGTGCGTCGGCCCGGAGGTGACGATGATCCGGCGGCCGGTGAGCGGCCCGGAGGGGCCGGCGAAATGATCCTCGATCGCCGCGACGATCTCCAGCGGCTCGGCCATGCGCCCCTCGCCCGCCTCGCCGCCCTCGGCCATTTCGCCACTGTTCGGTCCGATCAGGCGGACACCGTCGCGGGAAAGCGTGTCGCGGTTGCGCCGCGTGGCCGGGTGCACCCACATTCTCGGGTTCATGGCCGGCGCCATCAGAACCGGCTTGTCCGTCGCAAGCAGCACCGTGGAAGCAAGATCGTTGGCGAGACCCGTGGCGAGCTTCGCCATCAGATCCGCCGTCGCCGGCGCGACCACAACCAGATCCGCCTCGCGCGAAAGCCGGATATGGCCGACGTCGTGCTCATCCTGTCGGTCGAAGAGGTCCGTGAAGACGTGATCGGCCGAAAGCGCGCCGACCGAAAGCGGCGTGATGAAGGCCTGCGCAGCCCCGGTCATCACGCAGCGGACGGTGGCGCCACGCTCGCGCAGGCGGCGGATCAGGTCAAGGCACTTGTAGGCCGCGATGCCGCCGCCGATGATGAGAAGGATGCGTTTTCCCGAAAGGCTCACGGAGGCCTCCTCAGGCCGGTTTCACGACGAACTCCTCATCCGTATGGACGAAATCGTCGCCCTTGAAAAGCAATGGCGACCTACGCCCCGCTGCCACCGCACGATCAAAACAACTGCCACATGATAACGAAAACCGCGGCAGCGATGACCCACAGCGCGACGCGCCCGAAGCGCGTGTGCCGCGCTCCGGCGCGGCCGATGGCTTCCGCCGTTTCCGTATCAAGGCGCAGGCCGTGCGCCGCCATCGACTCGATTTCGCGTGACAGGCGCTCCGTGCGGGCGGCCAGTTCCGGCACCTGGCGCACGAGCGCCACCAGTGCATTGAGCCCGTCACGCGCGTCCGTCACCATGCCGCGCGGGCCGAGATTGGCCTTGATGTACTCGGAGACCACGGGCTCCGACGCCTTCCACATGTTGAAATGCGGATCGAGCGTGCGCGACACGCCCTCCACCACCACCATGGTCTTCTGCAAGAGCAGGAGCTCGGGCCGGGTCTGCATGTCGAAGAGCTCTGTCACCTCGAACAAAAGTGTCAGAAGCCGGGCCATGGAGATCGTCTCGGCGGGCTGGCCATGGATCGGCTCGCCGATCGCCCGCAGGGCCTGGGCAAAGGCGGCGACGTCGTGATGCGCCGGCACGTAACCGGCCTCGAAATGCACCTCGGCCACCCGGCGAAAGTCACGCGTGATGAAGCCGTAGAGGATCTCGGCGAGGAAGCGCCGCTCCTTCTTGCCGACGCGGCCCATGATGCCGAAATCGACGGCGACGATGGTGCCGTCGCGCTCGACGAAGAGATTGCCCGGGTGCATGTCGGCATGGAAGAAGCCGTCGCGCAGCGTGTGCCGCAGGAAGGTCTGGATCAGCGTGACCGCAAGCCCCTCCAGATCGTGGCCGGCAATCCGCAGCGCCTCGATGTTCGACATCTTGGTGCCGTCGATCCATTCGAGCGTCAGGACATCGCGGCCCGTCCGGCGCCAGTCGACCCACGGCACGCGAAAACCCGGGTCGTCCTTGGTATTTTCGTGGAGCTCGGAGATGGCGGCGGCCTCCAGCCGCAGGTCCATCTCGATCTTCGTCGTCTGGGCGAGCGTTTCCGTCACCTGCACCGGCCTCAGGCGCCGTGCGGCGGGGATGAAGCGCTCCTGCAGCCGGGCGGCCAGGAAATAGCTTTCCAGGTCGTTGTAGAAACGGCGGCGCACGCCGGGGCGGATGATCTTCACCGCCACGCGCTGCATCTCGCCCTCGCGCAGGATCTTGGCCTCGTGCACCTGGGCGATGGAGGCGGCGGCCACGGGCGCACCGAACCCGGTATAGAGCTTTTCCGCCGGCGCGCCGAGCGATGCTTCGACGGCCGCGCGCGCCTGCCATTCGGGGAAGGTCTCCATCCGGTCCTGCAGGCTCGCCAGATCGAGCGCCATCTCGTGGCCCACCACATCCGGGCGGGTGGCCAGGAACTGGCCGAGCTTCACATAGGAGGGGCCGAGCCGGTCGACGGCGATCGCCAGCCGCTCCGGGCGATCGCGCGCGCCCGCCCGCCTGCGAGAGATGAGCTTGGCAAGGCGCCAGCCGAACCGCGGCATGCCCTCGAGCTGGTCCACCGGCAGGGCGGCAATGACGCCTTCACGCAACAGGATCCAGCCCGCGCGGACGAGGCGGAGATATGCGCCGATCGTGCTCATCCGCGCGTCAGATCTTCCAGCCGGAATGGAGCGCGGCGATCCCGCCCGAATAATCGCGCCAGGTGACGCGCGAGAAGCCGGCCGTCCGCATCATCTCGGCGAAGTTTTCCTGATTGGGGAACTTGCGGATCGATTCGACGAGATAGCGGTAGGGCTCGTCGTCGCCGGCGACCATTCTGCCGATGCGCGGAATGGCGTTGAAGGACCACGCGTCATAGGCCTTGTCGAGGAAGGGCATGCGCACGTCGGAGAACTCCAGGCACAGAAAGCGCCCGCCGGGCCGCAGCACGCGGAAGGCCTCGGAAAGCGCCTTCGCGATCTGCGGCACGTTGCGGATGCCGAAGGCGATCGTATAGGCATCGAAGGTGGCGTCGGGAAAGGGCAGGTCTTCGGCATTCGCCTCGATGAAGGTCAGGTTTGCGCCGACGCCGCGCTTTTCGGCGCGGTCCCGGCCGACCGCCAGCATCGAGCCGTTGATGTCGAGCACCGTGGCGTCGGCCTGGTAATTTGACGCCTCGACGATGCGGAAGGCGATGTCGCCCGTGCCGCCGGCGACGTCCAGCACCTTGAAGCCCGGCCGCCGCGGCGGCGCGAGCCAGGTCACCATCGCGTCTTTCCAGACGCGGTGGAGCCCGCCCGACATGAGGTCGTTCATCAGGTCGTAGCGCTCGGCGACACGGTGGAACACGTCATTGACGAGTCCCTGTTTCTCGCCCTCGCCGACGCGGCGAAAACCGAAGGCCGTCTCCATTCCGCCCGAAACCGTGGTGCGCTCGTCCGACATTGCTCTCCCTCGAAAAACGGCGCGACCATAGCCGATCACTCGTATAGGCGCCATTGCCAATAGCAGCGATGTAGGGCTGCTTCCGAAAGCCGGATGCAAAAAAGGCATCGCCTGGGAAGTGGAGGAGTGCTTTCGGACGTTTCGCCGCAGTCAGCGATCCGGCATGAGGACCTGTAGGTCGGTCTCGGACAGGGTCTCCACCGTTTTGGTTGCCTTGTCGTAGACGCAGACGGCGAACTGGCGCCCGTCGGCGTATCGGGAGCGGCCGGTTACAACCGCAATGCCGTAACTCTCCGTTCCGAAAGGGTCGACCCAGGCGGTCTTGTCCTCAAGCGTGGTGGTTGCGGCAAGGCATTTGCCTTCGATATCGGCCCTGAACGCCTCCCACGCCTCGGGGGAGGCGGCAGATACGGCGGAAGCGGCGAGAAGAAACAAGGAAGTGGCAGAAATACGCAACGCCATGAAAAAGGCTCCATCCCGAAACGAACGGAGCCTTTTCCATCACGATGGCCGATCTGTGGCGCCGGCCCGGCCGCTCAGGCCGAAGGCTGCTTCGTCTTCCTGAGATAGGGTAGGATCGTCTCGAACGAGCCGAAACGCTGGGTCGCGTCCTCGTTGGAGACGGCCGGCGTGATGATCACGTCCTCGCCCAGCTTCCAGTTGGCCGGCGTGGCCACCTGGTGCTTTGCGGTGAGCTGGATCGAATCGATGGCGCGCAGGATTTCGTCGAAATTGCGCCCGGTCGTCATCGGGTAGGTCAGGACCAGCTTGATCTTCTTGTCCGGGCCGATCACGTAGACCGTGCGCACGGTCGCGTTGTCGGCCGGCGTGCGCCCCTCGGACGTCTCGCCGGCATCCGCCGGCAGCATGTCGTAGAGCTTGGCGATCTTCAGCTCCCTGTCGCCGATCAGAGGATACTCGACCGCGAATCCGGTCGCCTTCTGGATATCTTCCTTCCAGCGTTCGTGATCCTGGACCGGGTCGACCGAGATCCCGATGATCTTGGCGTTGCGTTTTTTGAACTCGTCTTCGAGACCCGCCATCGCACCCAGTTCGGTGGTGCAGACCGGGGTGAAGTTCTTCGGATGGCTGAAGAGCACGGCCCAGCCGTCGCCGATCCACTCATGGAAGTTGATCGTGCCGTGTGTGGTCTCGGCCGTGAAATCCGGTGCGGTATCGTTGATGCGAAGGCCCATGGCTTCTCTCCCTGCTTGAAGCGGCTTTCCACTAAGATAGGTGCGGTCCACTTTTTTATTGAGCACTGAAATGGGCGTGATGGGACCGGCAAGGGAAAACTATACCACAGCAAAGGGGGAGAATGAGACGGGTTTTTGCTATAGGCTCGGGCGGCAAAGTCGACAGCTTTGCTCTGTTATTGCCGGTGGACAGTGGCGTCACACGGACCAGGAAAGCCACATCTCCTGGACGCGTCTCATACCGACGTGACCGGTAATGATCGCCGGCACATCCAATCGTAATTGCGGAATCCTTTTGGTCAGCACGACCAGCGATTCTTCAAGCTCCGCTCGCGCAAGCGCTTCGCCAATGCAGCGATGAGCACCGCCGCCAAATATCGGATGCAGGCGTTGTTCCCGTGGTTGATAGATATCGAATACGTCAGGACGCACATAGGCGTGCTCATCGCGCATAGCCGACATGTGCACCAGCGAAATGAAGCTACCGGCAGGAATGATAACACCGTCCACGTCAATGTCCTCAGGTGCGAAGCGCCATGTGTTGGACACCGAGGGCTCGTATCGCAAAGCCTCAGCCACTGCGCTCGGGATCAACTCGGGATTGCGGCACACCGCGACCCATTGATCATGATGCTGGAGCAACAGTGTCACCTGCATGGCTGACGAGACGCGGCTGGTATCGACTCCGGCAAAGACCACCAGCAGGACACCATATACGGCTTCCTCCGGGGACAACTCTCCTGCCTCATCCACTACAACCAGGAATCTCGAAAGGAAATCGTCGCGTGGATTCTTCCGCCGGTCTTCTAGTACTCCCCCCAGATAGTCCGCCAACTCTTGAGCGCCCGCTTCGATCTCCGGAATCTCCTCTGGCCTGACGCTGAAAGTAAAGAACCGGGACACCTGATAGACGAGCTGAGCGAATCGAGCGCTATCAGCTCTGGGCAATCCGAGAAGATCGCTGACTACAATCGCAGAGAGCGGTGAGGAAAACTGTTCGATGAACTCGACCCGACCGTCCCCATACCAGCTATCGACCAGCTCTTCGGCCAGACGGCGAATCGCGGGTCGCGTTTCAATGATCAGACGGGCTGCAAGGACCCGGTTAAATGGTGAGCGCCGGCGACGATGGACATCTCCGTTAGATTGGAACATGCCATACTGAAAGAGGTTGAACAGTGCGCCCTCGGTCACACCGTGCATCTCGGGCCAAGCTGTTTCCGTGAAACGAAGGCGAGGATCCTTGTTCAGGCGCTCGACATCTGCGTAGCGCAAGACCAAATAGCCGCCGGTTTCATGGGCAATTACAGGAGAAAGGGCGCGATACCGGCGGAAAGCGCCGTGGGGATCTGCGTCCCCTTCCTGCACACTCAAAATTGGAAGTGAGGAACGAGTTTCCACAGGTCGAGGCATGACGAGGTAATCCGAACTCATGATCTATTGAGATGTTAAGCTACACAATGAAAAATACGGAACCTAGGTCGCTGTGCGGACCGGGCGACGGCGCCGACCCAAAAATCCGACCATGGGGCGCACGCGGCGATCTCGCCTCGTGGCGCGCGCAGCCACACCGCGCAATGCGCCCACATGGTCATGAAGCCTACGCCAAACACACGCGCTCTACGCAGGAACAAGCATTGTCAGGCTAGAGGCCAGGCTGGACATTTTCAATTGCAAAGGCGGATTTTCCACAACCTTTGATTGTTATCTAGGCCGCCTCGCGCACCTGGTAGTCCTTGACGGCGGTGAAACGGATGGCCGGCCAGCGCTCGGCTTCGTAATTGAGGCCGAACTGGTGCGGCGCGAGAAAGACCGGATCTTCGTCCAGGTCGCGGGCGATGTCGCCGCGATGGGCGGCGATGAAGCGTTCCAGCTCGCCGCGGTCGTCGGCCGCGATCCAGCGGCAGACGGAAAAGCGCGCCGCCTCGAAATCGACCGGCAGGGTGTATTCGTTCTTCAGCCGCTCCTTCAACACATCGATCTGCAGGGCGCCGACGACGCCGACGATGGCCGGCGAGCCGTCCTCCGGCGTGAAGAGCTGCACCACGCCTTCCTCCGCCATCTGCTGCAGGGCTTCCTTCAGCTTCTTCGCCTTCATCGCGTCGGAAAGCCGCACGCGACGCAGGATCTCCGGAGCGAAGTTCGGCACGCCCCGGAAGAGAAGCTCCTCGCCCTCGGTCAGCGTATCGCCGATCCTCAGCGTTCCGTGGTTGGGAATGCCCACCACGTCGCCGGCGAAGGCCTCGTCGGCGGTGATTCGGCTCTTGGCGAAGAAGAACTGCGGGGCGGAAAGGCTGATGGGCTTGCCGGTGCGCACCAGCTTCGCCTTCATGCCCCGCTCGAGCTTGCCCGAGCATACGCGCACGAAGGCGATGCGGTCGCGGTGATTGGGGTCCATGTTGGCCTGGATCTTGAAGACGAACGAGGTCATCTTCTCCTCCGTCGCCTCAACCTTGCGCGCATCAGCGTCCTGGGCGCGCGGCGCCGGCCCGATGGCCCCCAGCGCCTCGATCAGGTCGCGCACGCCGAAGTTCCTGAGTGCCGAGCCGAAATAGACCGGCGTGAGATGCCCCTCGCGGAAGGCGGCGAGGTCGAAAGGTCTGCAGGCTTCCCGCGCCAGGAGCATCTCCTCGACGAAGGCCTCGCGCTCGTGCTCCGGCAAGAGCCCGGAAACGGCATCGGCTTCCGGCCCGTTGACGGGCGTGGGCCGCACGTCCGCGTCGGAATGGCGAATGGTGTTGTCGGCCAGGTGGTAGGTTCCCGAAAAGCTCCTGCCGCGGCCGATCGGCCAGGTGACAGGCGCGGTGTCAAGCGCCAGCTTCTCCTCGATCTCGTCGAGGATTTCGAAGGGGTCGCGGCTTTCCCGGTCGAGCTTGTTGACGAAGGTGATGATAGGAATGTCGCGCAGGCGGCACACCTCGAAGAGCTTCAGCGTGCGCGGCTCGATGCCCTTGGCCGCATCGATCACCATGACGGCCGAATCCACCGCCGTCAGCGTGCGGTAGGTGTCGTCGGCGAAGTCCTCGTGGCCGGGTGTGTCGAGCAGGTTGAAGACATGGTCGCCATATTCGAAGGTCATCACCGAGGTGACGACCGAGATGCCGCGTTCGCGCTCGATCTTCATCCAGTCGGAGCGCGAATGCACGCGGTTCTTCTTCGCCTTGACCTCGCCGGCGAGCTGGATGGCGCCGCCGAACAGAAGCAGCTTTTCCGTCAGCGTCGTCTTGCCCGCGTCCGGGTGCGAAATGATCGCGAAGGTGCGGCGGCGCGCCACCGCGTCGGCGATTTTATCGGCCATGTCCTGAAGTCCTTTTGACGGCCGGGCTCTTAGCAGCCATGGCCGCCGCTGTCGAATGTAAATCGGCCTGTATGTAGGAAGCTTGAGGGCGCATTTCAGCCCGGCTTGACTGTTAGATTAGTTTGTACTAATGATTAGTTATGACTAATGATATTGCGCAGCTGGCCGCGCTGGCCGACCCCACCCGCCGGGCTGTCTTCGAATTGGTAGCAGAGCGGCCGCGCTCGGTGGCGGAGATCAAACGGGCCCTGCCGGTAACCCAGTCGGCGGTCTCGCAGCATCTCAGGGTGTTGAGGGAAGCGCAGCTCGTCCGCGCCGAGCCCAAGGGCGCCAGCAACATCTATCACATCGATCCCGATGGGCTGGCGCGCCTTCGCGCGGAGCTCGATCGGTTTTGGAGCAAGACGCTGGCGGCCTACAGGACGGCCGTCGAGGAACCCCCGGAGGAGGCACAATGAACACGCGTGCAGCAGAGACGTCCGTGAGACAGTCCATCGTGGTCGAGGCGCCGATCGAGCGCGCGTTCAAGGTATTCACCGAGGAATTCGGCCGTTTCAAACCCGCCGAGCACAATCTGCTCGCCGTTCCGATCGCCGAGACGGTGTTCGAGCCTCGGGTCGGTGGCTATCTCTATGATCGCGGCGTCGACGGCAGCGAATGCCGCTGGGCGCGCGTTCTGGCCTACGAACCGCCCAATCGGGTGCTGCTCAGCTGGGACATCAGTCCGCAATGGCAGTTCGAGACCGACCCGGACAGGACCAGTGAGTGGGAGGTGCGGTTTACCGCAGAGGCGGCACATCGCACCCGCGTCGAGATCGAGCATCGAAACCTGGAACGCCATGGCGAGGGCTGGGAAGGCGTGCGCGACGGTGTTGCCGACGATCAAGGATGGCCGCTGTACCTGCAGCGCTTCGCCGACCTTTTGGCCCGCCATGGCTGAAGGCCGGATGTTGGCGGCTGGGAATCAGGCGGGGTGGTGTGTGCCTCCACCCTCGTCCTTCGACAGGCTCAGGATGAGGGTGAAGGCGAGGCAACGCCGGTGCTGGCACGGGACGCCGGAGTGGAAGCGCAGCCGCCAAGCCCTCATGGTGAGCTTGTCGAACCACGAGGGCGGGTGCCGTCCGCCAATCTGACTTCAATTCATCAAGTTCTGATGAAAGGCGTTGAAAAGCGCCATGGCGGAAGGCGACGGAATTGACGCCTTTGTCCGCCGGCGCCAGATAGGAGGCATGGTGAACCCCTCCGCCTCCATGCCGGTCATCGGCCCCACGCTCGGCATCGTGCGCCTGCCGCATGCCGAGGGGCTGCCGCTGCCGGCCTATGAATCCGCCGCCGCGGCGGGCATGGATCTGCGCGCGGCCCTTCCCGAGGACCGGCAGGTGATCCTGCTTCCCGGCAGGCGCGCGCTTGTTCCCACCGGCTTCGTGATGGAGATCCCGGAAGGTTTTGAGGGGCAGGTGCGGCCGCGCTCGGGCCTGGCGCTGCGCCACGGGATCACCTGTCTCAACACCCCCGGCACCATCGATGCCGATTATCGCGGGGAGCTGCAGGTCCTGCTGATCAATCTGGGCGAGGAGGACTTCGCGGTGACACGCGGCATGCGAATAGCTCAGCTCATCATTGCGCCGGTCGTTCGCGCGGTACTGGAGGAGCGGCGGCATCCCGGCGAGACGGCGCGCGGCAACGGCGGCTTCGGATCGACCGGCAGCGTCTGAGGCGGCTTCGCGCGGGTGACAGCATGCGCGCGATGCGCCCTTGACATCGCCGCCGCCCGCGCGCCTCATCGGCTCGTCTGAAGATTTCGATGGAACGGAACCATGCGCGACATCGGCTCGATTTTCCGTGCACTTCATGAGGACGAAGGTGCCTTCGTCCTCCCCAATCCCTGGGACGTCGGCACGGCCAGACTGCTTGCAGCGGCCGGGTTCAAGGCCCTGGCGACCACCAGCGCGGGTTATGCGTTCTCGCGCGGCCTGCCCGACGGCGGCGTGCATTTCGAGGAACGCATGGACCATTGCCGGGAGATCGTCGCCGCGACGCCGCTTCCTGTCTCGGCCGATCTGGAGCACGGGAAAGGCGAGAGCCCGGACAGTGCTGCCGAGACGGTCTTCGCCGCGGAGGCGGCGGGGCTTGCCGGCTGTTCGATCGAGGACGCGACCGGCGATCCGGCCCGGCCCATCTATGATTTCTCGCTGGCGGTGGAGCGCGTCGCCGCGGCGGCAGAAGCGGCGCGCTCGCTGAAACGCGACTTCGTCTTCACCGCGCGGGCGGAAAACTTCCTGTGGGGCCGCGCGGATCTCGACGACACGATTGCCCGGCTGCAGGCCTTCGAGGAGGCGGGCGCCGACGTGCTTTATGCACCGGGGCTGAGCGAGCTCGACCAGGTGCGCGCCGTCTGTACCGCCGTCGGCAAGCCGGTGAACGTACTGGCGACGGCCGATTTCTCCGTCTCCGCACTGGCCGAAGCCGGTGCCAAGCGCATCTCGCTCGGCTCCAAGCTCACCAATCTTGCCTTCGGCGCGGTCGAGCGCGCCGCCCGGGAGATGCTGGAAGAGGGTACGTTCACCTTCGCCCAGGAAGTGATGCCGTTTGCGCGGCTGCAGGCGATGTTCTCCGAGAGGGGGTAGCGGCCGTCTCGAATCCTGTTTCGCCCGGCGACACTTGCAGCTATTGTGCCGGCTGAGCCGCGCGGCCGGGCCTTTGTTCCGCGTCGCGGGAGCCGATATCAGTCCTTTCCAGGGCGCTGAAAAAAGCAAGCGGAGGAGCAATGTTGCACATGAAACGGAACATCCTGGTCGCCGGCGCGGTGGCGTTCGGCCTCGGCCTCAACGCCGCCGCGGCGAACGCGCAGGAATTCATCAACGTGCTGACCGGCGGCACCTCGGGGGTCTACTATCCGCTCGGCGTGGCGCTGTCGAAGGTCTATGGCGACAACATCGAGGGCGTGCGCACGCAGGTGCAGTCCACCAAGGCGTCCGTGGAGAACCTGAACCTGCTCCAGCAGGGCCGGGGCGAGATTGCCTTCGCGCTGGGCGACTCCGTCAAGTCCGCCTGGGAGGCGGACGAGGAAGCCGGCTTCCCGCAGCAGCTCGACAAGCTGCGCGGCATCGCCGCCATCTATCCCAACTACATCCAGATCGTCGCTTCCGAGGAATCGGGCATCGAGACCTTCGAGGACCTGAAGGGCAAGCGCCTGTCCGTGGGCGCGCCAGCCTCCGGCACGGAGCTCAACGCACGGCGCATCTTCGATGCCATGGGCATGAGCTATGACGACCTCGCCCAGACCGAGTACCTGCCCTTCGGCGAATCGGTCGAACTGATCAAGAACCGGCAGCTCGACGCCACCTTGCAGTCGGCCGGGCTCGGCGTCGCCTCGATCAAGGATCTGGCGCTGTCTGTCCCGGTGACCATGGTCGCCGTGCCGGAGGAGGTGGCCGAGACCCTCGGCGCGCCCTTCATCTCGGCGACGATTCCCGCCGGCACCTATGAGGGCCAGGAACAAGATGTGCCGACATTGGCCATCACCAATATCCTCGTCACGCATTCCGACGTCTCCGAGGAAGTTGCTTACGAGATGACGAAGCAGCTCTTCGAGAATCTCGACGAGCTGACCGCCGCTCATTCCGCCGCCAGGGCGATCTCGCTGGAGAACGGACCGCAAGGGGTTCCCGTGCCGCTCCATCCGGGTGCGGAGCGCTACTACAAGGAGCAGGGCCTGCTCTAGACATTCCGCCCGAAACGGTGCCGCACCCCGCCGGACGGGGTGCGGTCCAAGGCCCGCGAAAGCGGCAACGGGATGCACGGAATCAAGGGCAGCGCGCGAACTGTCCACCGAATGAAAACCACAAATCCGGGGAACGCGTGAATGACGAGCCGCGCCGCCAGCGCAGAGCCCGCCGGAAAGACGGCGGCTGATCTCCAGGATCCCACGCACCGCGACTTCCAGCCCACGTTCGAGGGCCGGCTGCTCATGTGGATCGCGGTGGTGTTCTCGCTTTACCAGATCGTCACCGCCGCCCATCTGGTGACCTTGCCGAGCCAGGTGGTGCGCGCCTTCCACGTCGGCTTCCTCATGCTGCTCGTCTTCCCACTCGTCGCCTCCTCGCAAGGCGCCGGGCGCGCCGTGAAGGTGCTGGCCTGGGGGCTTGCGCTGGCGGGGTTGTCGGTCGCGGTCTATCAGTATGTCGAATACGAACCGCTCATCCTGCGCGCCGGCATGCCGCTGACGCGCGATCTGGTCTTCGGCGTCATTGCGCTCTTCACCGTCTTCGCGGCGGCCTACGTGCTGATGGGCCCCGCCCTGCCCATTATCTCCGGCATCTTTCTCGCCTACTGCTTCCTGGGCCAGTACCTGCCGGCGCCGCTCAACCATCGCGGCTACGACGTCTCGCAAGTCATCGACCACATGGCCTACGGAACGGAAGGCATCTACGGCATTCCGACCTATGTGTCGGCCACCTACATCTTCCTCTTCATCCTGTTCGGCTCGTTCCTCGAGCGGGCCGGCATGATCAAGCTCTTCACCGACGTCTCGCTGGGCATGGTCGGCCATGCGCGCGGCGGCGCGGCCAAGGTGTCGGTCATTTCCTCGGGCCTGATGGGGACGATATCCGGCTCCGGTGTCGCCAATGTCGTGACCACGGGTCAGTTCACGATCCCCCTGATGAAGCGCTTCGGCTACCGGGCCGCCTTCGCCGGCGGGGTGGAATCCACCTCCTCCATGGGAGGGCAGCTCATGCCGCCGGTCATGGGCGCGGTGGCCTTCATCATGGCCGAGACCCTGGGCATCGAATACTACGAGGTTGTCCAGGCGGCGATCATCCCGGCGCTGCTTTACTTCGGCTCCGCCTTCTGGATGGTGCATCTGGAGGCCGGCAAATACGGCCTGCACGGCCTCCCGAACGACGAGTTGCCGTCCCCCGTGCGGGCGCTGCGCGAGCGCTGGTATCTCCTGCTGCCGCTCGCCGTGCTGGTCTACCTCCTCTTTACCGGCTACACGCCGCTTTTCGCCGGGACGATCGGCCTGTCCCTCACGGTTCTGTTGATCCTCGGCGGCTCCGTGGCGCTCGGCCTGCCGAACCAGGTGCTGCGCATCATCTTCTGGGTGGGGCTCGGGCTGGTCGCCGCCAGTTTCTTCCGCTACGGTATCAATGCCATCGTCATCGCCGCTCTGGTGCTGATAATTGCCAATATCTTCGTCGACGGTGGGCGCAAGACGCTCGACGTCTGCCGCGCCTCGCTGGCCGAAGGCGCCAAGACCGCACTTCCCGTCGGCGTGGCCTGCGCGATCGTCGGGATCATCATCGGCACCATGACGCTGACGGGCGCGGCCAACACCTTCGGCCAGTTCATCGTCTCGGTGGGTGAGACGAGCCTGTTCCTGTCGCTGGTGCTCACCATGATCACCTGCATCATCTTGGGGATGGGCATTCCCACCATTCCCAACTACATCATCACCTCCTCGATCGCCGGGCCGGCGCTGCTCGCGCTCGGCGTGCCGCTCCTAATCAGCCACATGTTCGTCTTCTATTTCGGCATCCTCGCCGACCTGACACCGCCGGTGGCGCTCGCCTGTTTCGCGGCCGGGCCGATCGCGCGGGAAAGCGGGCTGAAGATCTCCATGGAGGCGATCAAGATCGCCGCCGCCGGCTTCATCATCCCGTTCATGGCCGTTTACACCCCCGCCCTCATGCTCCAGGACGGCGGACCGCTGGCGGAGACGATCGGCTATGTGCCGGCGGTCGCCTATATCGTCTTCAAGACGTCCCTGGCGATCGCGCTGTGGGGTGCGGCGGTCATCGGCTATCTGCGCCGGCCGCTCGCCGTGTGGGAGCGGTGCCTGGGTACGGCGGCCGCCTTCACGCTGATCGTCGCGCTGCCGATCACCGACGAGATCGGCTTCGGCCTCGCCGCGCTCTTCTTTGCGGCGAATTTCTTCTTCAAGCGCGCGGTCGCGGCAGGGCCGCCCGGGCGGAGCACGGGCGACGCGGCCGAATGA
>NZ_JBHSUM010000086.1:0-16799 GCF_042660605.1 Nitratireductor sp. GCM10026969 | reverse complement strand
TCGAGCGCGCCGCCCGGATCGACCGCCAGGCGGCATACGAATCCACGTCCTGGGGCGTGGGGCAGGTGATGGGCGCGCACTGGTCCTGGCTCGGCTACGAGAGCGCCGAGGCGCTGGTGGAGGAGGCGCGCAGCGGACCGCGGGGGCAGCTTGCGCTGATGCTGCGTTATATCGAGAAGGAAGATCTGACGGGGGCGCTTCGCCGGCGTGAGTGGTCGGCCTTCGCCCGCGGCTACAACGGGCCGAACTATGCGAAGAACAATTATCATCTGCGGCTGTCGCTCGCCCATCGCCGTCATGCGCGCAGGCTGGCGGCGCACGACCGCGAATCCGCCCCGACGCGCACGTTGCGGCGCGGAGCCCGCGGCCCGGAGGTCGAGCATCTGCAGACAATGCTGAAGGGGCTCGGCTATCCGCTTGTGGTCGACGGTGTTTTCGGTCCGCAGACCCAGGACGCAGTGATGCGGTTCCAGCGCGAACAGGGCCTGGCGGTCGACGGGATCGCCGGGCCCGCGACACGCGAACGCATGCAGGAAGCGATGCCGTTGGGAGGCCTTTATCACACCGCCGGTGCGGTTCTTTCCGCTCTCTGGCGAGGCATGTCGAGGCTCTGGAGCGCTCGCGGCGTTTGAATCCCGCCTGAAACGGTTTAAGAAGGCGGCAGATTGCGCAAGCACTGGAGCCGGTGATGAAGAAGAAGACGGAAAAGCTTCTGGAAATCCTCTCGGGACAGCCCGTCATTCCCGTGCTCAAGATCGAGCGGATCGCCGATGCGGTGCCGCTCGCCCGGGCGCTTGCCCGGGGCGGATTGCCGGCCGTGGAGATCACCCTGCGCACGCCCGAGGCACTGGACGCGATCCGCCTGGTGGTGGACGAGGTGCCGGAGGCGATCGTCGGCGCAGGCACGATCCTGTCAGGCCGGGATTTCACCAATGCCGCGGCGGCGGGCGCGCGGTTCGTCGTCTCGCCCGGCACGACCCAGGAACTTCTGGACGCGGCCAGCCACTCGAGCGTGCCGTTCCTGCCCGGCGCGGCAACGCCCAGCGAGATCATGGCCATGCGCGAGGAAGGCTATCGCGTGCTGAAATTCTTTCCCGCCGAGCAGGCCGGCGGCGCGGCCTTCCTGAAATCCATCGCCTCGCCGATTGCGGATGTGCGCTTCTGCCCGACCGGCGGGATTTCGGTGAAGAACGCGGCCGACTACCTCGCGCTGCCCAACGTGGTGTGCGTCGGCGGCTCCTGGGTTGCACCCGATACCGATCTGAGTGCCGGGAACTGGGATGCCGTGACCGAGCTGGCACGGCAGGCCGTGGCGCTGCCCCGCGGCCGATAGCGGCCGGGCACCGCCTGGACGACACATTCTCTGACTGCCGCCGGTGGCGACAGCAGGAGGCTTCCGTCTGAGGTCCCGGTGCGGCACGTCGGCCGGTGGGGAGTGTTCCTGATCAGGAACCTTTGCCGTCCCGCCCGTGTTGATGCGTGTCGGTCGAGTCGGGCAAGGTGGTGCAAACCTGCCGGCCCGCCGGCGGAAACGGCGATGCGGACCGCTTCATGGATGCATTCCTGTCGGGCTACGAGGCTTATCTGGCGCTCGCTCTTCTGGCCCTCCTCTTTACAGCTTTCGTTCTCGAACTCTACCCGCCCGAGGTAACGGCCGTGGGCGGGGCGGCCGCCTTCATCCTGGCCGGCTTCGTGCCGGCCGACCGGGCGCTGGCCGTCTTCGCAAACCCCGCGCCGATCACCATCGCGGCGATGTTCATCCTGTCCGGCGCGCTCGTCAGGACGGGTGTTCTGGAGGCCGTCTCGGAGGCGATCGTCGGGCGCGCGCAACAGAGCCCGGCGTTGTCGGCGATTGTCTTTATCGCGGTTACGATCCTCGCCTCCGCCTTCATGAACAACACACCCGTCGTGCTGATCCTCATTCCCATCGTCATCCGGCTTGCCGCCGCCCTGGAGGTGGCGCCGACACGCCTTCTCATCCCGCTTTCCTACGCTTCCATTCTCGGCGGAACCTGCACGCTCATCGGCACCTCGACGAACTTGCTTGTGGACGGCGTGGCACGGGGCAACGGGCTGGAGCCGTTCTCCATTTTCGAGATCACGCCCGTCGGGATCGTCGCGATCCTCGCCGGCATCGCCACCATGCTTCTCATCGGGCGCTTCATCCTGCCCGACCGCGGCGCCTCGGGCGACGATGCGACTTCGGGAGAAACGGAATTCTTCAGCGAGGTCACCGTGCGGGCGGAGGGCAGATATACCGACCGGCCCGTGGGCGAGATCGCCGCCTTCCAGCGGCCGGGCCTGAGGATCATCGGGCTGCGGCGCGGCACGGAGGTCATTCGCTCCGACATCAAGGCCCAGCATCTGCGCAAAGGCGATGCGTTGGTCGTCATGGCCACCACCTCGGAGCTTCTCACGCTCAACGAGCGCGAGGGCTTGCGTGTCGGCCTGAGGCGCGGTTCCGAACCGCGAACGGAAACGACGGTGGTCGAGGCGGTGGTGGCGCCGCATCGCGCCAGCGCGGGAAGCCGCATCGCCGATCTCACCCTCGGGCGGCGCTTCGGCGTGCGCGTTCTCGGCGCCCACCGACACCGGCACATTCCCGGTCCGGACCTCGACAATGTCCGGCTCCGGCCCGCCGACAAGCTCTTGCTCGAGGGGCCAGCAACGGGCTTCGACGCGCTTGCCGAGGAAGCCGATCTCGTCTCCGTCTCCCGCCCGTCCGGCCGTGCCTTCCGGCGGCGCAAGGCACCGATCGCGGTTCTGGCGCTGGCCGGCGTGGTGCTTCTGGCGGCCTACGGCGTCGCCGATATCGGCATTCTCGCCATGCTGGCGGTCGCCGCGATCCTGCTTCTGCGCTGCATCGATGCCGACGAGGCGTGGGATTCCATCGAAGCCTCGATCCTCATCCTCATCTTCGCCATGCTGATCGTCGGCGAGGGCCTGCAGCAGGCCGGCAGTGTCGAGCTCATCGCCGGCGCCGCCGCGCCCGTTCTCACCGGGATGCCGCCCTTCGTCACCCTCCTGGCGATCTATCTCCTGACCTCGATCCTGACGGAGCTCGTCACGAACAACGCAGTGGCGGTGCTGCTGACGCCGATCGTAATCGGGCTGGCCACGCAGATGGGCGTCGACCCGCGCCCGTTCGTCGTGGCGGTCATGTTCGGCGCCAGCGCCTCTTTCGCCACCCCCATCGGCTACCAGACCAACACGCTGGTCTACGGCGCCGGCGACTACCGCTTCTCCGACTTCCTGAAGATCGGCGTGCCGATGAACCTGGTGGTCGGCATGGCGAGCGTGCTGGCGATCCGGTACTTCTTTCCGATGGAGTAGGCGGTTGAAGGGAACTCGAAGCCAAAGCAAGCACCGGCTATCGGCACTGCGGATATTGAAGACCTCTGCCGAAGAAATTGTCTCGTTCGAAAATGAGCAAGGCGGATGCTTGCTGCGGCAGTAGATGACGGTCCTTCTCGCGAAAGCGCCAGTCATTCTGGTTCAAAGTGCACAAATGAGTTATCGCAATAGCAAGAGATGCTAAGGGCAGCGACTAAGGGACTAGCTTGTCAATTGCCTCAACAATTGTAGAAATGTAATCTGATACTTCCTGTGCATCCTCTCGAATACATGGTGTCAGCGCGCCTGTCGCCTCGTTAAAATCAGCGTTATGCGCGATGAGGTCGCGCCGGTAACATATGCCATTCAACTTGCTCTTTGTCTTTTTTGCATTCAAGCCGATAAGATTGGATATCTTTTCCCATTTATACTGTTCTTTCCACACAAATGCCAGTCCATCCGCAATGTCATTGGCCTTCTGAAAAGTTCGGAATCGTATTGCCTGACTTACTATGCTACGAAATTCAACAACTGCTTGAGGGCCACTCACGGTTTGGATTCGCAGAAGCGCAGATATTGGAATCATTTCATTTAACAATCTACCATTCAAGGGCGATCCATTTGAAAAATGTTCAGTCGACTTCTCGACGATTAATTCTGAAACATAGTGGTCTAGCGCAGAGACCGATGCGACCCACACGTATCTCAGTCCAAAATCAGCCGCATACCCATGCTTTTCCAAGAACTCGTGGATTGTGATGGCCTCAGCGCATTGGGCTATGTGAGAGTCGAAATTAATTTTTGCGGCAGTCATCGCTGGTCAAAAATTCAACTTTCGATGCTATGGCTTCATATATAACGTTAAAAGAATCTATATTCTCCATAGCCTTCTCTTTAACTACGCCAACAATATCGTCACTTCTTAACATTTCTTCATTAAGAAGAAATATCGGAACTCCGGAAATATTTGAGGTGTGGATCAGAGACTGAAAATCAGGTATCCGAGCGAGTGCGTAGAGGCCTTTGTTATCTCTGGTAAGCTTGCCATCCCAATCCCCGAATGCTCGATTATAGCATTCCTCTTTTGCGGTCATGCCTGCGTTTTCCAGGGCTGGTACAAGCGAGTCCGCAACACGTTGGTCAATTTTTGCAATGCGCTCGTCGAATTTTTTGGCAGCCTTACTGGCGTGCTTGTTGAAACGTGAGTTCAACGTCCCCAGAAATATCGGTGTAGAGGCATGCAACGGGTAATCCGCGTCAGCAAACTTTTCTAGGTTGGTCTGCTTCCACTCATTCCACCGAATCAGATGGCTTCCCAAAGTCCCAATCGCCATAAGCGAAAACGGGTCTGGGTTTGTTGGTACAATGAAGGAATCCGAGGCCATAAAGAAATTTTGGTTGATAGCCCCGAGTCCCGGGTTTAGGTCAATAAGTGTAAATTGAATATCGTGGCGCTCTTCTATCATCCTGATTAACGCGTGAAGCGCACCTGGTAGGTTCTTAAGTACAGATAGCGTACCCAATGTCTCTTGGGCTAAGCTAATTTGCCCTTCATAGCCAGCGAGGTCTGGATGTCCGGGCAAAATGAATAACTTCTGATTATTTTGAGCTATCGGGCAGTCGAAACTTTCTAGTGCCGCGGGTTTACCTTCGAACACCGGCGATACCGCATCCTTGATGTTATTATATCTGGTTTCGTCCGATTCATAGTACGCGTCGAAGCGATCAAAGCCCAATGCGAGTGCAGTTAGGTTTACCTGTGAATCTCCATCAACTAACAGAACGTTATGCCCATGCTCACTCAACTTCCATCCGATGTTGTAAGTCGAAACCGTTTTACCGGTTCCACCCTTATGATTGAAGAGTGCTACTCGCTTCGACATCTCATGACCCCTACAATTTTAGGTACAGTAGAATTTCGCGTAGGCTGGCGATAGGGGGCATGTCGAGGCAACCTAAGTTTCCCCTACCATTTCCGAGCCAGCTGCTTCGGAAATTGTTGGCCGCTGTCTGCTCTTGGGACGCGACATTCGGCATCGGGAGCGATGGTTTGGAAGTATATGGAAGTGCCAGTGTAAGAAACTAAACCGAAGTTTTCTGCATGCTCGTTGCTCCTGACATCTCACGCTCCACCCAAGCCACTCACGACCGAGCCTTCGCCAAAAACTCCCCGATCCGCTCGATCGCGCGCAGGATGTTCTCCTCCGAATTGGCATAGGACACCCGGATATACCCTTCGCCCAGCACGCCGAAATCGGGTCCGCCGATCAATGCCACTCCGGCTTCCTCCAGCAGAGCGGAGGCCAGTTTCTTCGCCTTCCAGCCCGTCTCCTTAATGTTCGGAAAGGCATAAAACGCCCCCTTCGGCGTCTGGCAGGTGATGCCGGGAAGGCCGTTCACGCCTTCCACCACGATCTTCCGCCGCGCGTCGAAGGCGCGCATCATCTTCTCGACGTCATCCTGCGGCCCGTCGATAGCGGCGATGCCGGCATATTGCGCCGGCGCGTTGACGCAGGACCAGCAATTGACCGCGAGCTTGCGCACCTTGTCGTAGAGCGCGTCGGGCCAGATGGACCAGCCGAGCCGCCAGCCGGTCATCGCCCAGGTCTTCGACCAGCCGTTGAGCACGATCAGCCGGTCGCGGATTTCGGGGAAGGTCAGCAGCGAGGTAGCCGTCTCGCCGTCATAGGTCATGACGTCATAGATTTCGTCGGAGAGGATGGCGACGTCCGGATGGGCCTCGAGCCCCTTGACCAGCTTGGCGATCTCGGCGCGCGGGGTCACGCCGCCGGTGGGGTTGGCGGGGGAATTGAGGATGAGCAGGCGCGTCTTCGGGGTGATCAGCGACAGCGTCTCCTCGGCGGAGAAGGCAAAGCCGTTCTCCTCCCGAATCGGCACCGGAACAGGGTTGGCGCCGGTATATTCGATCATCGAGCGGTAGATGGGAAAGCCGGGATCGGGATAGAGGATCTCCGCGCCCGGCTCGCCGAACATGACGATCGCCGCATACATGGTGGGCTTGCCGCCGGGCAGGATCATCACGTTGTCCGGCGAAACCTCGACGCCGGTGGTGGCGAGCGTGCGGCGCACCACCGCCTCGCGCGCCGGCAGAATGCCGTTTGCCGGGGTGTAGCCGTGATGGCCGTCGCGCAGCGCCTTCACCGCCGCCTCGACGATGTGCTCGGGCGTGCGGAAATCGGGCTGGCCGATGCCGAGATTGATGATGTCACGCCCCTGATGGGCAAGGTCCGTCGCCCGCGCGAGAACCGCGAAAGCGTTCTCCTCGCCTATACGGTCGAAAGCGGGCACTGTATGGAGCATCGGAGGGGTTCCATCTGGTTCTGTCATCTTGCGCGGGCTTTTGTGACGCTTCGCGCGAAAAACGTCAATCTGGAGGTCTGCGTGGACGATCTGAGGCATTGGACAGCGCGGCCGGCGCCCGCCCGCGCGCCGCTCGAGGGCCACTACGTGCGCCTGGAGCCGCTCGATCCCGCCCGCCATGGCGACGACCTCTTCGCCGCCTCGAGCGTGCCGGACGTGGAGGCGCGTTTCCGCTGGCTCGGCGATTATCCGCCGAAAAGCCGCGCCGCCTTCCAGCCATGGCTCGAAAAGGCCGCAGCCAGCAGCGATCCGCTCTTTTTCGCCGTCATTGACAGGTCAACCGGTGTGGCCGGCGGCCGCCAGACCCTCATGCGCATCGACGCCGCGAACGGCTCGGCGGAGATCGGCAACATCTATTGGGGCCCGATGATCGCCCGCACGCGCCTGGCGACGGAGGCTTTTCATCTCTTCGCCCGGCACGTCTTCGACGACCTCGGCTATCGCCGTTTCGAGTGGAAGTGCAACGCGCGAAACGAGCCGTCGAAGCGCGCCGCCCTGCGGTTCGGCTTCCGTTTCGAGGGGCTGTTCCGCCGGCACATGGTGGTGAAGGGCGAAAACCGCGACACGGCGTGGTATTCCATCATCGATTCGGAATGGCCGGCCGTCAAAGCCGCGGCGGAAACCTGGCTGGCGCCCGGGAATTTCGATCGTGAAGGGCGCCAGATCCGGCGGCTGGAGGCGATCAGGGAGTCGATGAATGTCGGTTAGCGTCGAAGCGAAAGCCGTCACCCGCGGGGCCGCTGCATGAAGGAAAACCGTCAGGCCGCCATCGCCGCGGCGGTCATTCTTGTCGGGTTCGGCCTCGTGGCGTTCCTGATGCCGCGCATCATGCTGGCGCTCGGGGATGTTTCCCCTTTCGCGGCGGCCGCCGTGGCGGTCTTGTTCGTGGCCGGGTTCTTCCTGGTGTTCTGGCTGCGTGCGCGCAGCCAGAGGCGGAAGGACAAGTGAGGTTCAGGCCGTAAGGCTTGCCGCCAGAAGCACGAGCCCCAGAAGCAGGACGGCGGCCGCGCCGGCGACTTCGATCGCCGTATGGATACGGCTGCTCCAGGTACCGCCCCCGGCGATCGCCACCGCCCAGTTCTTGGCCGTGACGGCCAGCACCGCCAGCGTCGAGACGGTGATTGCCGTGCCGAGCGCCATGGCGAAGACCGAGACGATGCCGCCCAGCCACAGCGCGTTGAGGAAGGAGAAGGTCAGGACGATCAGCGCGCCCGAGCAGGGGCGCAGCCCCACGGCCATGATCGCCGACCAGCCCGTTTTCCAGTCGAGACGGTCTTGCGAAAGCGCCGCCGGGTCCGGTGCGTGCGCATGCCCGCAAGAGGGGCAGACTTCGCCCGGGCCATGATGATGATGATGGTCGTCGCCGTGGTGGTGGTGAGCGCCTTCATGATGATGATGTGCGTGGCCGTGACGATGCTCTTCCTTTGCATGAGCGGCCGAAAGGCTGTGCATGGGGTGGGAGGGCGCGGAGGGGACCAACTGGCGCAGCTTGCGCCACAAGAGCCAGCCGCCGAAGGCGGCGACGAGGGCGAAGCTCACGGTTTCCAGAAACCATGTCGCGTCGGTCATGGAGATCGCGGTTCCGCGCAGGGCCAGGAAAACCGCCCCCATCAGCACGATGGCGGTGAGCGCCTGCAGGCCGGCGGCAGCGAAGGAAAGCGCGATGCCGCGTCTCAGCGCCACCTCGTTCGCCACCATGTAGGAGGAAATGACCGCCTTGCCGTGGCCCGGGCCGGCGGCATGGAAGATGCCGTAGGCGAAGGAGAGGCCCACCAGCACCCAGATCTGCGAGCCGTCCTCGCGCATGGCCTTCAGGGCGCCGGTCAGTGCGCGGTAGAACGATTGCTGCTCGCTGTTGATCCACTGCAAGAAGCCTGCGAGCGGCCCGCTGGGGGCGCTGAAGGGCTCGGCCGCGCCGATGCCGAGTGAGCTCTGGGCGTGGACTGGGAGAATGAAAAGCCCCGCCAGCGCGAGGCCCATCAGCGCGCCTGCGGCGGTTCGGCACGCGATTGTCCTCGACCGTCTATCCATTGTCCGCACACGCGATCTCGAGCTTGGTGGCGAAAATCTTGCTGAGGTCATTGCCCTGAGGATCGTTGAAGAAGGCCTCCGTGAGGGTCTGCTGGTTCTGGGCGATCGCCTCCTGAGGATCGGGGCGGACCACTTCGCGCCGGCAGTCCTGCGGCAGGTTCTCCACCGCCATGTAGCTGTCCTCGACGTAATCGATGGCGGTATAGAAAGTCGGGTCGTAGACGCCGAAATCCACTTTTCCGTCGAGCGGCAGCGGCTTGTCGGGGTGCGATTCGAAAAGGATGATGAGCTGGTTGTCACGGAAGTCGGCGATCAGCCGCTGCGGCGGCTGCATCGCCACGTCGCGGCCGTTGGCGGTGACGATCTGGAAATAGTCGAATTCGGCCAGCGATTCGTGAACGACGTCGGCCACCTCCTGCAACTCCTCCGTATCGAGTTGCAGGTCCTTGTTCTTGTCGAATTCCACCAGAACGGTGCTGGAAAACAGGTCGTCGAAACGCCAGAGATGGCGCAGCGCCTCCACGCGGTGTTCATCGTCGACGATGACGTCCAGCCGGGCTTCCGCGAAGACGTGCGGGTGCGCGGATGCCTGGGCAGCCGTGGCGAGCAGAGCGGCGAGCGCTGCGGTCAGCGTTTCCGTTCTTCTGCGGGCATGCATGAAAGACGTCCCTCATCGCTGTCTCGAAAGGCGCCTTGTCTATCACGAACCCGGCGAAAATGGGACCTCACAAACGATTGTCCCCGCTGCAGTTCTCCTTCAGCCAGCGGGCGAGGAAATCCACCAGAGCCCGCACCTTGGCCGGCATGTAGCGGCGGTGCGGGAAGACGGCGAAGATGCCGGCGCCGTCGGTGAGGTATTCGTCGAGAAGCGTCACGAGGCGGCCGGCCTTCACCTCCGGCGCGGCGATGAAATCGGGCTGGATGGAGAAGCCCAGGCCGGCGACCGCCGCCGCCCGCGCCGCCAGCGGGCTGTTGACCTCGATCGGACCCGAGACGGGAACCAGGATCGGGCTGCCGTCGGCTTCCCTGAAATGCCATTGGTGGCGGAAGCGGTTGTTGGTGTCGACGATGCAGGGCAGGTGCTGCAGGTCGCGCGGATGCTTAGGCCGGCCGTATTTCTCGATGAGGGCCGGGGCGGCGCAGAGCGGCAGCCGGAAGGGGGCCAGCCGCCGTGCGATCAGCGATGAATCGTCGAGCTTGGTGATGCGGATGGCAAGGTCGAAGCTTTCCTCCACCAGATCGACGAAACGGTCGTCGAGATGGATGTCGAGGACGATATCGGGATGGGCGGCGGCGAAATCGACGAGGGATTGGCCGATCGGCACGTCGGCGAAACTTCTGGGGGCCGAGAGCTTGATGCGCCCGCGTATGTCCCCCGACGATTCGCGGACGGTCTCGGAGAGGTGGTCGATCTCGCGGACGATCTCGGTCGCCCGCCGATAATAGATGTGGCCGGTCTCGGTGAGAGAGAACTGACGCGTCGTGCGGTTGAGCAGCAGCGCGCCCAGCTCGTCTTCCAGCTCGCGCACGTATTTCGAAAGCAGCGCCTTCGATTTTCCGATCCTGCGGGCAGCGGCGGAAAAGCCTTCCGCCTCGACGACGCTGATGAAGGCGCGCATGCGGGTGAGCGTGTCCATGGCTCAGGACAGGAGGCTGGCGGCAATGCGGATGAGTTGACAGTCGCTGCCGGCCGGGCCGAGCAGCGATATCCCGAAGGGCGCACCGTGGACCTCGCCGAGCGGCACGGTGATCTGCGGCCATCCGAGCAGGCCGGCGATGGAGGTCAATGTGAGGGCCTTTTCGCGGTAGCCCTCCAGCTCGGCCTGGGTGGCGATCTTGAGCGGCGCGGCGGATGGCTGCGAGGGCATGACGACCACCGAATCCGGGTCCATCAGGGCGGCGAAGTCGGATTGGAAGTCGCGCCGGCGGCGGTGGGCGGCTTCGGCCGTCTCGGCGCTGATCGACCGGCCATAGGCGAAGCGCTCTTTCACGCCGGGACCGAGATCGCGGTCCCTCTTCGACAGGAAGGCGCCGTGCACCTGCCATGCCTCGTGGGCCTGGATCTCCTTGAAGCGCTCGAAAAGCTCGGCCGGCTCGCCCGGCAGAGCGAGGAAGCCGGGATCGCGGTGGAAATGAGCGCGGATCCGCTCCAGCATATCGCCGTAGACCGACCGTTCCTCCGCTCCGAACAGCAGCGCTTCCAGTTCGGCGATGCGGACCGGGCGGCGAAGCTCCCGCGCATGGGGGTCGTCGCCCAGCAGCAATTCGCCGACGACCGCATAGACGGCCATGTCGCGGGCGAACCAGCCGAACGTATCGAAGGAGGGTGAAAGGGGCATCGCGCCTTCCATGGAGATCCGTCCGTGGGTCGTGCGCAGCCCGGCAAGCCCGCAGAAGGAGGCCGGTGCGCGGATGGAGCCGTTCGTGTCGGAGCCTACCGCAATGTCTGCCAGCCCTCCGGCCACCGCGGCGGCGGAACCGGAGGAGGAGCCGCCGGTGACGCGCTCGCGCGCCCGCGGGTTCACCGGCGGGGCGAAGTGGGCATTCATGCCGATCATGGAAAAGGTAAGTTCATCGGTCTGCGTCTTGCCGGCGAGGCGGGCGCCGGCATCGAGCAGCGTCTGGACGGCCGGGGCGGTGGTTTCGGCGATGCCCATCTCGGATTCGCGCTGGGGATTGCCGCCGCCAGTGGGATAGCCCGCAACGTCGTAGATGTCCTTGACGGCAAGCGAGAGTCCGGCAAGCGGCCCGGCAACGGCCGAGGGGACCGGCCGGTCGGGATAATCGAGAAAAGCGTTCAGCGGGTCGCGTGTCGCCGTCATGTCAACTCCTCTCGCAAATCGGTCGCCCGGACAATCGGCGCTCGGAGGGTTTTTTTCAAGCACAGGGCAATTTTTCGTTGATTGTGACGGCCCACGCGACTATATCGCGCCTGCCCCAAGTCGCACGTGCCTGTGGGCGTCCGCCGGGCCTCGGATATGGCGAGGAAACCGGTACGGTACCTGGACCTAACCGCTCCAGTCGATCTTACGGCCACCCGGAAGATCGAGGACGTCTTGAAGCAACGACGGTGCGGGCCTTTCTGGTGTCTGCCGGTTGTCCAAAGACCGGGGTTACTGAAGAGGCACACCTTCATTGCCGGCAGTGCGGTTGGGTCTCTCCCATACCAAAGCTGAGGCAGACAGAGCCGAGCCTTCGCCTTCCGGCGGGAGCTCATCGTCATGCGTCGCGCATCGCGGGTTTCGGTGATTTCCACCCTCCGTCCCGCCGATCCGTCGAACCGCATGCTTTGTCCACCGCGGGCGTGAAGCCCGCAATGCTTGAGCTTGTGTCCGGGCGGCTTCCGCCCGCAATGGAGAGACCCCGATGGCCACGCAGCGCATCCTCGATTTTCTCGCCACCCGACGCCCCGACGGTCCGTGCCTCGTCGTCGATCTCGATGTCGTGCGCGACAATTACCGCGCCTTCGAGAAGGCCCTGCCGGATTCGCGGATCTTCTATGCCGTGAAGGCCAATCCCGCGCCGGAGATCCTGAAGCTTCTGGCGGGCCTCGGCTCGTGCTTCGACACCGCTTCGGTTCCGGAGATCGAGATGGCGTTGAATGCCGGCGCCACCCCGGAGCGCATCTCCTTCGGCAACACGATCAAGAAGGAGCGCGACATCGCCCGCGCCTTTGATCTGGGCATTCGCCTGTTCGCCGTCGACTGTGTGGAAGAGGTGGAGAAGGTTGCCCGCGCCGCCCCCGGCAGCAAGGTCTTCTGCCGTGTGCTGACCGACGGCACGGGCGCGGAATGGCCGCTGTCGCGCAAGTTCGGCTGCGCGCCGGCCATGGCGATCGACGTTCTGCGCCAGGCGCGGGCGCTCGGGCTCGATCCTTATGGTGTCTCCTTCCATGTCGGCTCGCAGCAGACGGATCTCTCCGCCTGGGACCGGGCACTGAGCGATGCCCGTGCCGTCTTCGGCGCGCTGGCGGAGGAGGGCATCGTCCTCAAGATGGTCAATATGGGCGGCGGCTTTCCGACGCGCTATCTGCGCGACGTGCCGGAGGCGCAGGCTTACGGGCAGGCGATCTTTTCCGCGCTCAGGAAACATTTCGGCAACCGTCTGCCGGAGACGATCATCGAGCCCGGTCGCGGCATGGTGGGCAATGCCGGCGTCATCAAGTCCGAGATCGTGCTGATTTCGCGGAAATCGAACGATGACGAGGTGCGCTGGGTCTATCTCGACATCGGCAAGTTCGGCGGGCTGGCCGAAACGATGGACGAGGCGATCCGCTATCCGCTGGTCACCCGGCACGACGGCAGCGAGACGGCGCCATGCGTGCTGGCCGGCCCCACCTGCGATTCGGCGGATGTGCTCTACGAGAAGACGCCCTATCCGCTGCCGCTCGCACTCACCGTGGGAGACGAAGTGCTGATCGAGGGCACCGGTGCCTATACGACGACCTATGCCTCGGTGGCCTTCAACGGCTTCGAGCCTCTTCGCGCGTATGCGATCTGAGGGGCGGCAGGTCTGCCGTCTTTCGCCTTGCCGGTGGGGCGATGCCCGCCCTCGTACCGAAACACCCGTCGAGGATTGGGACAATGGTCCAGCATGCTGTGGAAACGGCCCGCTTCGCGGGTTTCGCTGCACCGCCCGTCGATATGTTGGCGCCGGGCGCATTTTCCATCGCCCTCGAAACGCCGGAGGACATTCCGGCGCGCGAGGCGCTGCTCGATCGTGCGATGGGGCCGGGCCGGAAGCGCAAAAGCTCGGAGATGCTGCGGCGTGGGCGTGAGCCCTCGGACGGTCTCGCCTTTGTCGCGCGCGGGGCGGACGGTGCGGTCGTCGGTACCGTGCGCCTGTGGGACATCCGCCTGGGTCCGGAGGGCAGGGCGGCCCTTCTTCTGGGGCCGCTTGCCGTCGAGCCGACGCTGAAGGGCGCGGGTATCGGTGCTTCGCTGGTGCGGCATGCGGTGGCGGATGCGCGCCGCCTCGGGCACCGGGCGATCCTTCTGGTGGGCGATCCGGGTTACTATGCCCGCTTCGGCTTCTCCGCCCGCAAGACGTGCACCCTCTCCATGCCCGGACCCTACGCGCCGGAGCGCTTTCTCGCTCTGGGCCTTCGCGAAGGGGCGCTGGACGGGGCGTGCGGCGTGCTCCAGCCCGTCGGCAAAAGGACCTACGCGGCGGCGCGCGCGGCCTGAGCGCGCGCCTTGCGGATCAGAGCAGGGCGTTGAGCCGCATGGCCAGGGACAAGTCGCCGTCCGCACGGACCTTGCCCTGCATGAAGGCGGCGGTGGGGTCGAGCTCACCGGCCACAATGGCTTCCAGGTCGTCCTTGGCAAGGCTGACGGTGCAGTCGGCCGCCGCGTTCTGCGTAGACACCGACTCGCCGTCGATCAGAACAACGCCGGCATCGCCGCAGTCGAATTTCACAGAACCCGTGAAGCCCGAGCCAGACAGACGCTCGCGCATCTTGCCGGCGATCTGCTCCATCTCCATTGCTGCCCCCTCCATGTGCGGCGCAAAAACAGGGCCGCGAAACTGTGCTGCGGCGGATAGCCGGAGCACAGCCCGGATAGCAATGTGATGACGTTTACGTCAATGTGAATCACTTGCCACCGGCGCGCCTCTTCCGAGCAGACGGTCGAGAAGTTCGGCCAGGCGCTCGAGATTGTCTTGCCCTCCGAGGCGCTTGACGATCCGGTTCTCGTGTTCCTGCCAAAGCTCCACCATTCGGTTGACGAAGTTGATCCCGTCGTCGGTCAGGTAGAGGGAGTGGGAGCGGCGGTCGCCGCTGCCCTTGCGCCGTTCCGCAAGGCCGCGCGCCTCGATGCTGTCCATCAGGAAGACGAAGTTGGCACGCTTGATGCCCAATCCTTCGGCAATGGTCGTCTGTTTCTGGCCGGGATGCTTGGCAATCATGGCCAGAACGGAGAATTCCGCTGGGCGCAGGTTGAGCTTCGTCAGAGTCTCGGCAAAATCCTGGAAGACGAGCAGTTGGGCGCGGCGCAGCTTGAAATCAAGGAGCGAGGTCATGCATGGCAGTCCCTCATGCTCCGGCGCCACGAGCGGCGAATTCGCATTCAGATCGGCATTGCAACAGCATGCCTTGTTCACTTCAGTCGCCGGCGAGATCATGAAAACCTCCAATACATGACACATATTCAACAAAGGCGCCCGCTGTGCGAGCGAGATAGGACGCCACGAGCGATGAAAATGTTGGGCTCTGCGCCTATCGAGATGTCCTAAAACAAATCAATTTGGGTATATAATTCCGACCCAAACCAAGTCCGTTTGAAAACGTCATAGTCGAGATCAGGCCCAGATAGGCCCGAGCAGGGAGGATTCCTGCTCCAATTACGCTGGATTATATCTCATATGCGTCATTCGGTCGGGTTTATGCGTCGCCGAATAATGTTGTCGCGTATTTCCGATTTGGATAGATAATCGATCTGCTCGATCAGGACCTCGTGGACCAGCGTGTCGCCCACGCGTGCATTGATGCCGTCGCGTATACCTTCGCGGAAGGCATCGAGGTCGAGGGCGGCGCGGTCAGAAAAATCGATCTGGGGGTTTCCGTAGAGGTAGTCGTGCAACTCGTCGACCAGCAGCATCTCCGCCGGAACCGACAGCGCTTTCAGCTTTTTCGGCTCCACCGTGTAGGCGAGCCTGGCGAGGAAGTAGCCGCCGACACCACCCTTCGTGGCTACGGGCACCGAGATCACTGGCGTGCGGATATAGTCCAGTCCGCCGAAGAAGGCGGCCGGCGCGGAATTCGGGTCCTTCGCCGCCTGCGACATCTGGAAAGAGTAGAGCACCGAGGCCAGTGTCGCGGCGCTGATCCAGACGGCGGCGAGCAGGAATTTCAGCATTGCCGACGATCCCTAGCGCTGTCCGAATTCGCGGACGGAATAGGTCCCGTCGGCCTGGGCGCGTTCGGCGGCTTGCCGCAACAGCGTCGCCACCTCGCCGACCGCACCGAGATGCGCCTGGATCGCTGCCTCGTTGACCGACAGCCGTTCACGCAGCCGGCTCAGTGCCGTCCGATGCTCCGCATTGAGTGCGGCCGGATCGACGTTTCTGAAGGCCCTGCCGAGTTCGTGCAGGTGGCGACTCTTGCGGGTATTGGAAGCTCTGATGTCAAAGCCCGGATCCGTGCGGATGGATGCCGTTTCGGCCTCGATCACCTCTTCGACACGGTTGATCAGGCTGAGCAGCGCGCCGGCCCGGGCGTATGTCGCGGACAACTCCGTTGTGGATGCGGGACCGGCGGGGGAAGTGGCTTTCTGCATTGATATCTTTCCGCTAGGCGTCTTCATTGTCGACGGCAACCTGGCCGGAGACGGTGGCGACCGTCTTGCGCTCGATCTCTTCGACGAGCCCCGTCGCAAGCGTCTGCTGTTCGGCTGTCGCGAGCCTCGTCGGGTGGCCGGCCAGACCGGCGACGGGTTTCTTCTCCCCGTCCTCCAGCGTGTGCTCCCCGAGCACACGCTCGGCGATGCCGATGCCGCCGCGCTCGGCCATGGCCGTGCCGAGTTCCTGTGCGAGCATTCCCCGCCACATCTCGCCGGCCAAGCCCTCGCCGTAGAAGGTCGTGCTGTCTTCCGGCAGCATCGATTGCAGGAAGTTCTGCAGCACCATGGATTCGAACTGCACGAAGTGCGCCGGCCTGCCGGTGACTGGCATGTCGGTTCGCGGCGCAGCCGCCGCCGGCGCTTCGAAGGCGGCGGTGGCGTCCGCCGCATATGTTTGCAGCCGGGCGCGCGCCGCCTCCACTTTTTGCGGATCGGCGGCCCGGGCCACGTCCATGAGGATGTCTCCGGGGGGTGAGATTGCCAAGAGCGTCTACCCTGAGCCTGTTGCGTTCATCCGACTATGGCAGCGAAAGCTTGCGGCAGGCTTGCCGGCCGGCGGCGGCCGGATGATCTCGGTCAGCTTGAACCGGAGCGCTTGTGTTCGATGATCTCGTGCAGCGCCTTTTCCTCGGCGTTGCGTTCGTGCCTGCGCAAGGCCCGGGCATGGGCGCGCCCCGCCGCTTCCACGCGTGCCCCGGCGACGGCCGTCTTTTA